>CAZVTE010000001.1:0-34903 GCA_964629705.1 uncultured Candidatus Saccharibacteria bacterium
CACCACACGGGTGTCTTAAAAGATTAAGTGCACACCGCTCGTTAAGGAGTGTTTTTGTTCCATCGGGGCTTCAATATTCGCTTGATTGAAGTTCCGTAGAGTAAAAACGACTGCGGGAATCCCTAAGTTTAGTATTATTAAAAATTCGGTAGGTAAAGCATAATGATTCGCATTCAACATTTTTTAGAAAAACTAGAATGCAGCTGCAGTCCTATGAAGTCGGCCTATTATTTGAGTTTTGGAGGTCATGACAGACGGGGTTGCAGCTGCAGGATAGATTACTACTCGGACAGTGGCACTGTGTTTCTTAAGTCATATTTTTGCATCATAACGTCATTGGACTTCCTTAATCCATGCACTTTTAACCCACGTCAATTTTAGATACATAGCACTATTTCGCAGTGCCACTATCCGAGTGGTAATAACTCAAGTAGACCATGCTGTTAGCGACATCTAGTTCATACTCTGCAACGGTTTTAGAAATCTTTTTGGTGTCGCTAGTTGTATGGTTTACGAAATAAGAAACGAAAGGAGAATATATGAAAAAAGTAATTATTGGGATAGCGGTTGCGATCGCAAGCGTTGCAACTTATATTGGAGTGCAAATGAATCGGGCAAATAATCTTCATGAGTATGCGCTCGCAAATAATTGCATTTGGCAATATCAAGGTACGATGTACGGCGATAACCGAGATTATATTTGCAAATAAAACAATTAAAGAAACTGTAAGGAGAATATTAGAATGACGATTAAAGTAATTTATTATCAAAGCGACAACGGCGAAATCAAAGTTTGCCGAAGGAGTCAAAAATAATGAGCATCAGAAATTATTTTAGGACGGACTGTCCAGTTTGCGGGTGTAAAGATGCTCGCAGAAATTGGAATGACGAATATGGCTACGATTATCACGAATGTGACATCTGTGTAGGCTGTGACGACCTTAATGACTTAGCGAACAAGCTGAAGGCTTTTGATTTTCTCAAGGAAGCTTATCTTGATGGTATCACCAAAGAGTCAGAGCTCAAAGAGATTTTTGCAGACGAATTATTTGGCACTGTGCCTTGGGTTGATGCTGAAAGATTGGCAAACCAAATTGTTGAGCTCTTGTATGACGAAGTTGCAATGGAAGCTGAAGCCGAAAACGAAAATGCGGCGGAATTTTCCAGTGAGTATTTAGACGCTTTAGGTGGGAGGTATTAAATGTGTAACCCCGATTATTACGCTCGACCCGAATGGTCGCAGTCGCAAATGAAGAATATCCTCGACCATGGAATCGATTATGCAATCGCAATGAAACGCGGACTATTGCCAGAACCGCAAAGCAGGTCAATTGACCTTGGGCAACTAGCGCATATGTTCGTGTTGGGAGGCGACCCAGAAATCTTTGCACTTAGCCCATACAATGATTTTAGAACAAAAGAGGCAAGAAACTGGAAGGCGGAACAGCTAGAGGCTGGCAAGCATATTGTCGATAAGAATCAATATGAAGATATTCACAAAATTGTTGACAATATTGAAGCACATCCAATGAGCAAGGAATTACTCAGAGGAGAAAATGTTAAGCATGAACAAGAAATGTTTGGCCAGGTTGGCGGAGTTAAAGTCAGAGGAAAAGCGGATGCGGTTCTGAAAGATGGCAATAGTCTGATTATCACCGACATCAAAACCACCGCAAAGTTTGACAGATTTGACCCAGCAAAAGACAAGTATTATCCAATGAACCTCCACTACGATTTGCAGGCAGCAATGTACTGTTTGCTCGGTGCGGGAGCGTTTCAAGTGAATCCAGCGTATGTGAACTCTTACTTTTGCGTAGCAGAAACGGTAGTGCCATTTAGAGTGCAATATTACCATTGCTCACTGGAATTTCTAGAGCATGGCGAGAAAAAATTGAGTGATTGTATCGACAGAATTAAAGAGTTTGGTGACAAAGAACCGAACTTCTTAATCGAGGAAGTCGGAGAGTTGGGAGACTGGAGCTTATGAGTAGATTTATCGAAATCAAAAATATATCTGGCAAAAAAATTTTAATAAGAATTGATAGCCTAAAATGCGTCAAAGAAAACGACGAAAATGAGGCTACACTTCTTTTAGAGGATGGCAGAATGGATACAACCACTCCATATCTGACAATAAAGCAAGCGCTATCTGGCGAAATCCTACAAATTCCCCGCGAACTAGGAACTCTTCCGTTTCTTCGTAAGAAAAGAGTTCGTTGTATTAACACTAATGTTATTTACGCTTCAATAGGAGAAGCCGCCAGAGCTTTTGAGGTTACTCCCTCAGCACTAAGTCGTCACCTTTCTGGAAAATCTGAAACCTGCTGTGGGTGTCGTTTTGAGATAGTGGAGGGTAGTGCTAATGAGTAGCAGTAAAGATTTAGTGAAAGTGATTGACGAATCCAGAATAGTTGAGGTTGCAAATAAAGAGACTCTGCGTGGAGTACTGAATCAAAAACCACCAGAAAAGTGGATTCAGAAACATCCAATGAACAAGACAGTGAACTACTTGCCTATCGACAAAGTTGAAGTGTTGCTTGATTCTTTGTTCCAAGACTGGAAGACGGAAATTAAATCCGTGAATCAACTAGCACAGTCAATCTGTGCGGTGGTAAGGCTGCATTACAGAAATCCGGTGACTGGAGAATGGACATATCATGATGGAGTTGGTGCAGTGCCACTGAGAACCGACAAAGGTAAGCTCGCTTCTGACTTATCCGCTATTAAGTCTGACGCCGTGGCAACTGGTGCGCCTGCCGCCGTATCATTCGCCATTAAGGATGCGGCTGACCATATCGGCAAGATTTTCGGACGAGACTTAAACCGTAAAGATACGGTGACTTTGCCGAGTATCTACGGGAGTTTAGAAGTGAAGGATGCAACTGCGGGGATAAGCGAGGAGGATAAGCATCAGAATTAGTCAAGTATCACGCAAAAAAGAAGAACTAACCGTAGGCCTAAGGTTTAACCTTTTTGTAGCCAAGGGATAGTCCTTCAGTCTTTATTTTAATACGCAATATTAAAAAGTCAAGACAATTTTGACATTCCTCTAGCACTCTTCAGTCTCATGCTATTTGGAGGGGTATGATTGGATTTGGTGGCGCTAATACGGGGATCTGTTGCCCTTCCCAAAGTATTAGCCGTTTAGACCGTGCCACCATTCTAGCATTGCTGGGGGGGTAGTCGTCAATTGGAAAAACTCTGCTACTCCCCAACACCCCAAAACCGAAACATAGATGCTGGTTTAATTCGTTAAAGTAGACGAACAAGTTTGTAAAACTTGTATCCTTTGAGATTCGAGTGGGTGCGATTCCCTCAACCAGCACCAATATGGGGCGTCTAGTTTAGCTGGAAAGAACAGCTGTTAGCGCGACAGCAGATGCCGGTTCAAAGCCGGCGGCGCCCCCCTAAAAAAGTCCTCATACCGAGGTCGCGATAAGTATGAGTCCATATCTAGTCCTAGGCTAGACATGTCCATGTGGTGGGTATAGTCCAATGGTTAAGACACTAGTTTGTGGCACTAGAGATGCCAGTTCAATTCTGGCTACCCTACCCCATGATCAAGAGTAGGCAAATTGGTAAAGCCACTAACCTTTGAAGTTAGAGTTTGTTGGCTCGAATCCAACTCCCGAAGCCAAAATATGTGCAAAACTAGGCTAAACCTATTTTTGCGCATACATGACCTAAATAAATTGTTACGGAGTTCAGAATACTACCTCTTCTGAACTCTCCTAGTGGACAGCTTGGCTTTTTGACTAGTCATTCTCACGCAGTTTCTCCAGGCTGTCCACTAGGGTATTCGTCCACCTTGAAAAACTGCGAGGAGGTGGAGGAATGCTCTCAAAACATTTTAAGCATCAATATAAGTATAAGAATAGGAGAAGAAAATGGTTCTGATTATTGCCTCGATAGTACTACTGATACTGGTAGGCATTTTTGTAAACATAATTGGCATATTGATTATGTCTTTGGGCGTAGGGGTTATTGAATTAGGCTCAATGCTAATGGTATTAAACTGCGTCATTGCCGCCGTTGTTACTTGGGCAATTAAAGACATGATTAACAGTGATTATGACGGAATTGAGGACGAGGAGTGAAAATGAAGAAATATAGATTAAAGAAAGATTTACCAACATTTAAGGCGGGAGAGGTATTTACTATCGGAAGTGATAGAGGTTTATGGAAAGACAAGGGGGAGCAAGTTCCAATATTAGTTTACTCAAGACAGACTCTGGCTAGATTCCCCGACATCCTCACCGACTGGTTTGAGGAGATTCCCGAAGAACCGAAGACGGTATTTGATTTGGGGGATGGTGACGAATGTTGGATAAGAGATATTGACCTTAAGCCAAGAAAAGTAGAGTGGAGGGGTACTCCATATGATAATCAGCTTAGAGAGCTAGGATTAGTATTTCTAAGTAGAGAGGCGTTAGAAAAGGATGATGCTCGCCGCAAAGCTGAAGTAATACTGGAGCGTGATACTAAGGGATTTAAGCCTAACTGGGAAGATGTAAGCAATAAGTACGAAGTCTATTACGACTACGAGTCTCGTGAGCTGGATACAGAGTGTTACAACACCTGTTGCAGTCATTCTAACTTGTGGTTTGAATCGTCTAAAGATGCCAAAGCCTCCATTAAGAATCATGAAAAAGAATGGAAGATTTATTTGGGGGTGGAGGAATAAAGGAGGATTATGAAAATAACAATTACAAGATCAATACGTGAAGTATATGGAGAGCCAGAACTTCAAGGGATTTCATATCAATTGGAAACAGATTCAAATGAAAAAGCTGGTGCAGAATTTCATGAATTAACAGAATGTCCAGAAGATGCAACATTTGGTAGAGACCTTAGTAGTGCATTAGACCTTGATAACCTAATTAAACTTGCTTATACAGCTGGTAAATTAGGCGAGGAATTTGAAATTATTGAACACGAGGAGCAATGGTAAATGAGTATCCAAAACGATATCACAATTAACTTCCAGCCTATGCCTAAGCGGTTTATGGTGTGGGATAAGGGGTTAGGCAAATTTCTAGAGCATGCTGGAGAAAAGGTGTATGATTTACCGCTACTAACGGATCTTTTGGACACCTATAATGTAGTGGAAATTCATGAAGATTTGCTTATCATTCAATCCACCAACCTCTTCGACAAAGATGGTAAGGAGATATTTGAGGGGAGTATTGTAAGACGTGCGTGGGAGTGCGCAAGGGATGATGAGGATGCACCACTATTCTTGGTAATATGGTCGCCAGATCGTGCCGAATTTGCCTTTAAATATGGCATTTTCCACAATGGGGTCGAGCAGATTATAGACAAGAAGGCTTTAAGAGATGTAGAAGTAGTTGATCATATTCTCTCAAGCCCAGAGTTGTTGGAGGAAGTATGACAGGCGAAGAGATATTGGCAGTAATTAAATATTATGCCAGCCTATTACCAGGAGCATTGAGAAGCTTCGAGAATGCGGTCGAATGTGAATATAAAGCTAAAATAGTCGAATCAAGCTGGAGTGAAGTCCGGCGTATCTATGATAGCTGGTGCAAATGGAAGGAGTTGTTGGAGGAAATAAATGACAATCCTATGTGACATTGATGGCGTACTAGCAGGCCTTACGCACCGACTGCACTTTCTTGAGAATAAGAATTATGAAGCGTTCTATGATACGAGTAACCTAATGAATGACCGGAGTATTCCCGAAGGAAAAATACTGCTTGGAGTATTAGGCAAAGGAGAATACATTCGGAATATCGTGCTTCTAACCAGTCGTCCAGAGCATACGCGAACGGTAACAAAAAGATGGCTTTGGAGGGCAGGTGTCGTTTACGGTGAGTTGCTAATGCGCAAAGATGGTGACCATCGTCCATCACCGGAAGTGAAGCTAGAGATGGCTAAACTACTGGAGAAAAAGGGTTACGATATGAAGCATGGATATTTTATTGACGACGACCCAGAAAACGTTAAAGCTATTTGCGAAGCCTATCCCGGACTAGCTGGGATTACTTTTGGGGTAGGGAGGTTGGAAAAATGAATGGAGAGCGAGTTGTTAAGATTCTAGGAATATTGAGCATGGGGACGATAGCACTACTTGCACCATTCCCTGCTAACCTAATCTTATTCTTTGGAGCATTAACAATCTCGTACATTATCAAAATAAAGTGGAGGCAAAAATGAAAAGTATTGATGGAATTATTAGACCTACCGAACATGACATAAGAGAATTGATGCCACTTGCAGACGACAAGCATGACAGGCAGCTGAGAAAAGAGTCGGCTAGAGACCAGAAAATTATTGACGATGCCTTGCATGACCGACATTTAATCCAGATTATTGACTTGGCATACAATCACCTAAGTGGCAGAGGAAGAGCTTATCTCGCAAACAGGTTAATTGAAGTTAAGAGGAATAGGAGTAAAAAACATGAGCGAAGCAGAACTACAAATAGCCGTGGCTGACTATTTAAGGCTACAATATCCAAATGTACTGTTTCATTCAGACTATGGGAGTGGGGTCAAACTCACTCCTCGGCAAGCCTCAATCCAGAAGCGACAGAATGGTGGCAGAAGGGCATGGCCAGATATGTTCATTGCAAAGCCTATATACTGGGGAGGAAATTTAGATAGGCAGAGACCAAAATTCTTAATAAATTTGGATGATACATATTACTATTTGGACACGACTAGAGATGATGATACTTACTATTCTTCTAGTGGTCTCTTTCTCGAACTCAAAAAAGATGGCACTCGCCTCAAGAAAAAGAATGGCGAGTGGGCAACTGAGCATATTGCCGAGCAGGCAAAAATTCTGGAAGAATTGCGTCAACGTGGCTATTGTGCCGAATTTGCTGTCGGACTTAATGAAGCGAAGGAAATAATTGATAGTTATTTAGGAGGTCATTAACCGTTGACTGCTGTCCTTAACAATAGTTAAGGTAAAGAAGAATAGGGAGAAAAAATGAAAATGAATTTGCGCAATTCTTTCGAGCCAGCATTTAGAAAAGTTCATGGGATTTTAATTTATTTCAAGGATAAGCATACGGTTGTTGTCTCCCAAGGGAACACGTGTATCTTGTTTCACCGTTGGCACGACCGTGAACGTTCTTCCTATGAGCACAGTTGGAAACCGTTTTGCCGGGCTATGCAGAAATATAATACACTATTTTCTATTTACGACATCACTAAGCTAGCAGAAAAGTACGAAGTCGAGCATCAGACAGTGACACGTACCATGAAGACGCTTGAGCCTCGAGGAGTTAAAGAGTTGCCTTCCGTTCACGTTTGGAGACCAAAGAAAAATGGCTAAGGCTGTTATTTACACGAAATGGTGCTTAGAATGCGTATGGCCAGAAGAAGTTAAAATTCTGAGGATATGGGTTGACGACAAAAATATCAAGGTCAAGCGCACAGCTTATCGCCCGGACTGGCATCGGAAGGCAACAAAACTGTATGGAAGCGAAGGCTACGATGCGTTCGTGGTCTATAAGGGAAAAGTGGAGGATTTTGTGAGTTTTGTTAATGATTGTAAGAACAAATTGGTTAAAGAAGGAAAATTAAAGGATGACATGCCTAACCTGCAACGAACCGAAGACGCTAATCGAGAAGATGGTGCGAAGGATAAGAGTGCTCAGACTACAAATAAAAATGAAGAGCGGGAGGGCTAAAAGATGGTTAAAGCAGGTCAGAAAAAGACTGGAGAAACAGAACGAGGAGTAAGCCCTATTTCCGGTGTAGCTCCGCCGAAGAAAAATCAGTTTGGTCAGCCAGAGGGTAATCCAAGGCACAATGGCGCATGGAAGAAAGAAGATACTTTGCGCTTTAAACTGCAACAGGTCGCCAAAATGACCTACGCTGAACTGCTAGACTTAACAGCTGACCCGCAAGCTGGCGAGTTTGAAAAGAACGCCGCCCGTACAATTCTAGAAATGGCTAAAATGGACGCAGAGAAGCGCTGGCGGGTGCTTGAGGGCTTAACCAATCAAGATTCCGGCTTTCCTAAACAACAAGTGGAGCAGAAGAATATTGAGATTAAGCCAATCGCGCCAAAGCTTCAAAAGAAGGAGGACTAATGAAGTATGACGGCTTTGTCGTGTTTCGTCTTAGCGATGGCGTGGAAGGCTTTATTATCTACACGGAAGGTGAAACTGGTTTCCGGCGCGCGCTAGATGAGATTCGAGATTTAGCTACGAAAAGAATGGCCTATATCGAGGGTGTGCGCTTAGTATATGAAGAAAAAAATAAGGAGAAAAGCAAGGAGAAAAAATGAAAGAAAATAAACGACTAACAATATATGAGTCGGAAATCAATGCTATACTATTTAATCTCTATACCCTGGAGACCAAAATGAGCGGATGGAACAGTGATAGGAGAGAGCTGAGGGTGTCGAATCGAACGGATGCCTATGATTTGCTAAGTGAAGCAATCTGCATGCTCCAGAGCAAACTATGAAGTATTCAATAACAACCACCTTCGAGAAGATTGCCGCCCTCACTCGCCGTATTCGGGTAGTGCAGGGTGGTACTTCTGCTGGCAAAACAATTGCCATCCTCATTTACATTCTGAACTGGGCAATTGAGCATAGTGGCAAAGTTGTCACTGTCGCAACCGATACCTTCCCTAATCTCCGGACTGGCGCCATGCGGGATTTCCTAGATATTTGCAGAGAAACAAATGTCTTGGAAGCTGCCACATGGAACAAAACTAATTCTACGCTCTATTTACCAAATGGAAGCATCATTGAGTTCTACTCAGTAGACACAATGGGAGCACACGGTGCTAGACGAGATTTGCTGTACGTGAATGAGGCGAACCGTATTTCGTGGGATACGTTCTCGCAACTGGAAGTACGTACTCGTGGGCTAGCTATTCTAGATTTTAACCCAGTGAATGAATTCTGGGCGCATAAAGAGCTTGTCAATAATGTTGACCGTACGGATGTAGATTTTCTCAAGGTAACCTACAAAGATAATGAGGCGCTAGATTTAGCCACAAAGGAGGCTATAGAAATGCGGCGCGGAGACGGTACGAGCAACTGGTGGCGGGTGTATGGGCTGGGTGAGATTGGTTCACTTGAAGGTAATGTCTATGAAGGCTGGGTGAGCATTCCGGAAATTCCGGATAGTTGCAAATTGGTACGCTATGGCGTAGACTTTGGCTTCTCGCATGACCCAACTGCCGTTGTTGCTGTCTATGAAGACGACAACGGAGGAATCTGGCTAAAGCAAGAAATCTACAAAATGCAAATGCTGACCCCTGAACTTTCGGCTCATTTGCAAGGCCTCGTGCAAATGGAGGGCGATGCTTTATTCGTCTGCGATAACGCCAGACCAGAAATAATCGCCGAACTTCAAGCTAACGGTATCCGCGCAATTGGCTGCGATAAAACTCCGGGCGAGAAAATGAATGGCAAGCGTTACAACATTGAACTCGTGCAAAGGAGAAAAGTGCATTATATGAGTTCCAATAAAGACCTCGAGCGTGAGTACCTAGCTTATGCTTGGCGTAAGAAAAAGTCAACTGGAGAAATTCTAGACGAACCAGAAGATGGCAACGACCACTGCATGGATGCGATTGCTTATGCCATTCGTGATTTAGAACGCAAGCAAATTGAATATGGCGGCGTAAGGTTCTGAGCGTTGTCGTGATTTTTGTCCGGATAATGTCCGGACATCTTTTGTTTTCCGACATTAGAAAAAAGTCTAGAAAAGGTATAGACTGCTGTCCTTATTAGTTTTCATAATCAGTTTTAGTCAATGCCTTATTGGGCGACTAGAAAGGATTATTAAATGACAGAGAAAATTAAAACACTTTCTCTATCGAAACTTAAAACTGCAGAAACTGAAGGCGAACACCGAATCACTTTTGTGGCGTCAACCGCGAATGAAGACCGTGACTACGAAGTAATGCAAATTGATACCTTTAGACTGCCGCTCAAAGGTGGTGGACACATTAAGGTGGCAGAACTTGGCGAAAGTGGCTCAGACAAGGTGGATATTCCCCTTCTCACTAACCACAACCTTTGGGACGTGGAAAGCACGATTGGCTCGGTTCGCAAAGCCTCGTATGTTGATGGCAAGTTGATTTTCGAAGCTGGAATTTCCTCGAGAGCCTATGCGCAAGATATGTTCAAGCTGGTCGAGGAAGGACATCTTGACAACGCTTTCTCAATCCAGTTTAGAGACTTCGATTACGACAACGAAACCAAAACTTGCTCTAATGGAGAAATCGTGGAGGTTTCTCTTGTGACACGAGGCTCTAACAAAGATGCGCAGGTTCTAGCAGTCAAAGGATTAAAAGGAGAAAACATGAATCCAGAAGAAACTAAAGCTAAGGATGCTGCTCCTGTTGAAGAGAACGCTGATACAACGGAGACGGGTGAGGTGAAAACTGAAGACCAGTCTAGTGACGAGAACAGTACCACCGAAAACGATTCTTTAAAAGAAGTGCCAGCAGAATCAGCAGAAGACAGCACGGAAGAGGCTGAAGTTAATAATGACAATAAGGAGAAAAGCATGAGTGAAACAACTCACACTGAAGCGGCAATGAAGCAGGTTAAGACCAAAGCTCCATCTCAGACCGTGACATCGATTAACAACAATGATTATTTAAAATCCAAGCAGGCGGAAAAAGATTTTGCTAGGGTTATTGCTGAAAACTACGGCAAAAAAGGGTTTGCCGTTAAGAAGGCTTGGGAAGCACTCGTCCGCTCTAAGGGCGTGACTGGTGACGAGATTCTCCCAACCAGATTCGCACAGATTTTCTTCAAGGCTTGGGAAGACCGCTACGAAGCACTTGGCACATTCCGAAGATCCGAACTTCTGACTGGCCACATGTATGCTTGGAACACAACCGACAGAGCAAAAGCCCACACCAAGAAGCAAGAAAAGACTGAGCAGGAAGTGACTGACATTCGCCGTGATTATGATTCACGTATGGTATACAAAATGCTTGGCCTCGAGCAAGAGGATTTGATTCGCGATGGCGGTGCAGAGTTACTGCGCATGCGCTCGGAAGACCTATCTGGGCGTATTGGCGACGAAATTGTTCGTGCTATTATCTTCGGCGATGGCAGAACAGCTCCAGCTACTGGCCAGCCAGATAACCGTATCTTTGATGGCGTTAGAGGCCCATGGAATATGGTGAACGATATTAACAATTCTACCAGTAAAGACCCAGAAAATGCCTATGCAGCGGCTGTCGCCACTAAGCTTACCTACAGCGCCGATGACACCTTGTACATGAAAATTGTACGCACTCTCTCGAAGGTTAAGGGTGGATCTGGCCGGAAGATCGTCTTCTTGAACGAAGGGGCGCAAGTCGAACTCGCGCTAGAGACTGATTCCACGGGACGCCTGTTGTTTGCTCCGGGCACTAACTTCCAGAGTATCTTTGGCGACATCTACATCTTTGAGAGCCCATACATGGAGGATTCTGGCTATGATGTGATTGCCTACCGCGAAGGTTCGTACTGGATGGCTCTCGGAGAAATGATTGTGCGTGGTGCATTCGACCTTAAGTATAACCGCGACATGCTCTTGATGGAGCGCATGGTGGGCGGTACGCTCTATGGGAACAAGGTGGCAGCCGGCTACCCGTCAAAATAGACGAGCCCTCCGACAGTTACTTTGTGACTACGGAAACGGGGGAGGGCTTAACTACCGAAAACGAAAAGTTACTAATGACTTAAAAAAGAAAGGACGACTAAGCAATGGACAAACCGCTAATTTCCAAAGAATTGATGGAGAGTTTGCTTGGTCGTCCTCTCAAGCCTCAAGAAGTTAACAACTACGTCCTGTACCTTAACATCGCAATCGTACGGTTGAATGACCTGCTGTGTACAAATATTGAGAGTTTGGAAGAGATTCCAGTGGACTTGCAACTGTTAATTGCTAGGGCTTTTGGTGTTGTTTTTGCAGAGCAAGAAGCGACTAGCAGCCATGGTATCAACAAGAAACAAGTGGAAGATTTCTCAATCTCTTATGAATCAAACGTTGATTCCCCGATGGTAGCTTTTGTAAAACAAAACGAGGCAACAATCAACAAGTACAGCAAATGTGTAGGGGCAATTCGAAGCGGAAAGGTAAATAATGAGTGTCAGATGTTTCGATGTATTTAAGTGTCAGACCTACGATTTCCTTGAGATTACTAGGGGAAGCGTAAGGGGTAACGTTATTAAATCGCGCCGTTCACTCACTGGTATCTTTAAAGACCGAGATGGCATGGAGAAGTCTGGCAATGTCGAAACCTATAAGGCAGACGCACGTATCCATGTCAAGCCAGAGGACTTCCCCGGTCTCAGCCCTAAGCAGTTAATCGGCAACGGAATTGAAGTTAATGGACAAACTTACTCAATCGACAACGCTTCAAGCGGAACTAACTTTGAGAACGGAGAGATTGAACATTTTCGCCTAGACCTCAATCTAGCGCAGTTCGTGGAGGCGAGTAATGATTAGCTATAACGTAAAGATAAAAGATAACTCTGCGGGCTGGATTCACAAAAAAGAGCGTGAGCTAGAGAAGGGGCTCAACACAATGGCAAAGGCGATTCTTGCCCGAGCGCAAGTGAAAGTACCTCTAAAAGGCGGTGCGCTAAAAGCATCTGGCAAGGTAACTGGCAAAAGCTTGGAACGCACGGTTAGCTTTGGTTCTGGCTTGAAGTACGGTGCATATCAAGAGAGGGGCGAAAGACTAGATGGCTCGCACAAAGTCCGGCGGTATACAACGCCCGGAACTTCTAAACATTACCTTAAAGATTCTGGCGATGCAGTAGTAAAGGAAGGGATTAAGAAATATCTATGATTACTTTATCTCTGCTGCAATACCTCGCTGACAACAACCTCGGCGTGATAGACGAGTCACTGTTCTGGCAAAAGCTTACAGCTAATCACGATGGAGTTTATGTCGTGGAGCTAGGAGAAACACGGGCTAGAGGAACGAGAATGGCAACTACGTACGAGCTGTACAGTCGGTTTAGGGATGACGTCTTGGCTTACCAAACTCTAGAAAAGATAGCTCAGCTACTAAATAGCTCGTACAGTGTTTGCGCATTACCAGCCGTGGCGGGCTATACCGAGAAAGGGTTCGAGAATGTTACCATCATGCCGGTATCAACCATCTCGAACTCGGGGCTCGATAGCGAGGGTAGAGTTGTGTTTAGCATTACCGGAAAAATTTATTATGACAATACGTAAATTAAAGAGAAAGGAGCATAAGTGAATGCCGAATTAGAAACCGTCAAAATTTCCGAGCTTCCAAACCTAGGTGGCACTCAGCTTGAACCAACTGATGTGGTTGCAGGTGTGGTCAGCGGAAAAACCGTCAAAGTGCCGGTGGAGCGAATTGCAAAGCTAGTGCCGCCAACCGACACAATTGACGCAAATGAGTTTAACAACCTCTGGGATGCCGCCCCATGAAGCGGAACAAAGAATAATTAACTAATACTAAAGGAGAAATATCATGGCAGAAAAAGCCTTAGGACAGAGCGTGATTCCAGCAATCAAGAAAAAGGTTGAGGACGCTGTTGCCGTCAAACAAGATTTGCTTGTATCTGGAACTAATATTAAAACCATCAATAATACCAGCTTACTTGGTGCTGGCGATATCGCCATTGAGCAAAAGCTCTACAGCACTTACGGCGAGAACACTGATGGCTCTTTAACGCAAAAGTTTGCCAGCGAGAAGATGCAAGCTGTTGAAGGCGATGTCACTACCCTTAAAGCTGACGCTGGCAAAACCGTCCAGTTTGATACCACTGTATCGACTGACGCCTCTACGGTTACTATCACCAAGAGTACTGGCGCTTTGAATGGCGAAACTCCAACCGAAGAGAGCTTGCCTATTCCAGTCGCTAGCGCTACCCAAGCTGGTGTGCTTAATGCAGCAACCTACCAGACGATTCAAGACACCTCTGAAAAGCTCGAAACCATACTCGGTGCTTCTGTCGCCGTAGCCGACCTTCCAGCTGAGCCGACTCAAGAGGAATTGACCAGTGCCTGGAAGACCGCCACTGGTAAGACTGAACTAGTTAACGGTGCGAAAATTTTGGATACCACCAACGGCAAAACTTGGACATACTACTCCAACAATACTACTTGGGTATCTCAAGACAATAACAATCCAACCATTGAGTTGAAGAACTTCACTAACGAAGCAGCGGGTGTGATTAAAGGCTCAACTGAAGCTGGCAAAATTGCCGCGGAAACCGATGGTACTGGTTCGGTCAATGGCTGGGACGCTTTGAGCGGCAAAGTTACTGCTAATGAATCCGCTATTACCTCCAATACTTCTGCAATCTCTGCCAACACTAGCAATATTGCTGGTTTACAAACTAGTAAGCAGGACAAGCTAATCGGTACTGGTGAAGGCCAGAATATCAAGACAATCAACGGTACTGATATCACCGGCACTGGTAACATCCAAATCGATGTGCCGGAGGTAGAGTACATGACCACTGCCGAGTTTGAAGCAGCGTGGGCTAGCGCAGGAACTGATACTGGAGCTTAGTTAGCTGAATAGTGGGATAGGAGGAGCTAGAACAATCTGGTTACCTCCTATTTCCAGAAAGGAGAAGATGGAAAGCAAGAAAATTCTGACAGAGGAGATTATTCCTGCGTTGAAAGCGAAGTTAGATGAAGCTGGCAGTACTAAGCTTTACTCTGATTACGGGACGAATACCGATGGTGCGATGACGCAGAAGTTTATTAGCGATACACTAAATAGCAGACATGTAATTATCGGTCAAAACGCTTCAACAAACCAGAGCAGTAGTGACAAAGTTATAGCGATTGGTCAAAATGCTAAAGCTAACGGAATGTTTTCGGTTGCGCTGTTTGGAACAGTTACGGAAAGTGCAAGCGGCGGTATTGCTATCGGAAGTGGAAGCATAGCAAGACATTCCAGCAGCCTTGCAATCGGCGAGATGGCTGAAACCACAAGAGAACATGAGATTAGTTTCGGGAATATTTATGATGCTGCTAGTGGCAGCCATTATCTCGCGAATGTAAGACCTGGTGAATTAGACAATGATGCGGTCAACCTTAAACAACTGAATGATGCAACATACTCATTGAAACCGGTCACATTGTACGAAATGCCACTAGAAGAGATGGGTAATGATAGACCATCAACGTTTGAGCTCACTGAAAGTGTATTCAATTTTGAGTATATTGAGATTTTCACTATTTTGTCACCAACTATCGGCAACAAGAATACTCTAGACGGACAAGTTAAGGTCACTAGGTATTATCCAGAAATAGGTAAAAAACAATATGAGTTGCAAGCCCCTGCCGATAGCAGCGACCCCGTAAAATATCCGTCTCCGGGTGGATTTTCTATCACAGAGCAATATTTCACTGTTGGAGATGACGTCACTACGAATGTAACAGAAAAGTTCATGATTGGGCCTTTTTCAAGTGATCCGTCTGCAACCAGTGAGGGCACGGAAATTTATGACCGAGGAAGTCTTGATGGCGCCAGAAGACGAGAGCTTGTTGTTCTAAAGATATTAGGCTACAACCGAATCGTAACAACCTAGTTGCCTGCTGTCCTTATTGACGAATACAATAGTAAAAATAATGAATGGAGAAAAATGGATAACGAATTAACTGATGTAACATCCCTTGGTGGCAAAGCTGAGATTGCAATTGGCAAAGCGGTAATTGAGCCTCAATTTCTGTCAGAGCTTCATGTGGAAATAACAGAAGGTGAGCGAACTACTGAGTCGCTAGCTGGAAATATCACTAAACCATCTGGAATGATTGAAAGCGCTCAAGTCACGGGCAACTTCATTTTGCCAAGCATGGATGCACTAAAGATTTTATTCCAAGAAGCTTATGAGGCGCCAACCGCAGAAAGTTTAGCTGGTAAGGTAACTTTTGGTTCAAATAGTTGCAAGACTAAAGTGCCTTTGCCAGTTAATATTCACTATACATGCGAACAGAACAGTAATAACGATGTCCATATCTATGCTGGTATCGTAAAGGCTGATCTAGACTTAACGTACAACCAAAGCGATGCACTCACTGTTCCCTTCACGATTTATGCTCAGCCTACATCAGAAGGCTATGCTTATGCTGGAGCTCACGACCAAAGCAAAGAGACGATTTATGACCCGACCACGCAAACTTGGATAACACCACCGACTACCTCTACCGCCTCGAAGGTCACTAAAGTAGTGAATGAGAAATAGATTAACCCCCTTCCGGGGGTTAATTATTCTTATTATCTTTGTAATAATAACCTATAACAAAGCTGAGGGGCGAGCTAATGAGAGTGCCTACGGTGGTCAGCAAATCTTTAGCATTTGTTTTCGCACCCCATAGTTGATCCGACAGTACAATAAAGCCCACAATGAGTAGAAAACCGACAAGAAGAATAAAGGCAAAAATTGAACGCCACTCATTTTTAGTACGTTTAGTCTTAGCTAATTTCTTAGTTTGGTTTTTCTCGGCACTAAGTTCTTTATAAGTTGTATTGTCTAAGATTCTAATCAACGGTTCATTGGATTGTTTATTTTGCCCACCACTATCATGGTCATCAGGCATTATTCCTCCATAACATCGTTAAGCAAATCAAATAAGCGCTTGGTAGTAGATAACAACCCATTTATGGAATCGACAACATCATTAAAATTTTGAATCATCATCGTTTTAACGGATTCGTCTTGTAACTCTATGATAGAATTTTGCATCTTTTGAGCACTTTCCATAAGATGTGAAATGTTGTCTATATTATTATTGATAGCCTGTCGGATCTCTTCGGCATTGTTATATTCCACCTTTTCCATCCTTTCGCTTATTTTGTATTCTGTATAAATTGTACCAAACTTGACCTCAAAACAAAACCTTCATTTTATCACAGTCTACTTTTGGGGTCAATACATTTTTGGATTTATGCAATTTTACCTCTTCGGCGCTCGAAATCCTGTAGCAACAGCTTCTTCCACGGAGCAGAACCACTGATCGCCCTTAGATGGGTCAACAATTGTACTGTCATAATATCTGCTACCGGGTACGTGGTAGATTTTTGTGTGGTTCTTTGAGTTTACGTTACCCTTGATATTGCAATCAGCGACTGATTCTTGATAAGTAGTGGCGGTTGGTTGCGGCTCTGGCGCAGTATAGGTTTGAGCTGGCGCAACGTAGGCTGGTTCTGGCTGGATTTGAGTCTCAGCTTGTGGTTCGGAAGGGGCGGCTTCGTAAGATTCCGTTGAATCTGTAGCAGCGCCAGTAGATGCATCTTCTGAAGGCTCTGTATCCGGGACAGTATCCTCTGCGTCTAGAGAGGTGCTACCAGCATTGCTAGATTCTATGTTCTCCACTTGCTGAGGTCTGGTAATTGCTTTGGTATCAGAGCTATCGTCTCCCGTATGCGAAAGCAGTCCAATTCCTCCTAATATTGTAATGCATCCCGCAATTCCTGCTAAGATTGTTTTAGATATTAATTTACTCATATTGCTGCTCCTATTTTCATTTAATATTTATTATTCTGCGCTGATGTCCAATATTTTATATTGTACTCCTTCTGGCCATGATAAGCATACGACATCATAAGGAACTATACTTGCACGTTCAGTTTCACCCGTTATTGTACCAGAGCAATTATCGACTTTTTCACCGTTAATATATAAACCGAACTGCAATTTTATATTGCGGAGCACAGTGCCATGGTTATTAGCTAACACGCCCTTAATATGATAGACACCCTCCGCCGCTTGATCCGGTTCCCCTACTTGATCCTCTAATACAGCAATATATGTTTCTGCATCTGGTAACTCCGTAAGATCCTCCATATTCCACTTAATCCATTTACGTCTCCCAGTATTGGCTAATACGTCTGCTTTGGTCGATGATAAAGACGTGTTGGTATCATTTAGTCCTCCGGATACTATAACTCCAAGCAGAAGTCCGAGCACTATAAAAGCCGTGATGATTATGCGCTCATTCCATTTTTTCTTCGAAGCATCAGTATCAGACATTTTATTTCCACCAGTTTCACACCCAGAGATAAAGAAATTAGCATAATGGCTATTTATAACAACGATTGATTTTTCACCATCTTCCCAAACAATAGAATAAGTCTTATCATCCTTTTTGTTTTGGCCGTTCAACAGTTTATAACTTTTCACATTATCGTCATCTATCAGTATTTTATTTCTATCATCCTTAATAAAAAGAACCATCCTCTGAGAATCAAGACTAATCTTCTTGCCTTTGTACTTGCCACTCAAAACAAAATCGTACACCTTATTTTCTACCTCTCCTGCCCACAAAAGATGGGCTAATGTTACTAATGTTTGTCGAGAACATATTTAAGGACTCAATACCTTAGTGTAACATTAACCCAATCTCAGTATTGAGATTCTCCAAAAATATATTCTCGACACTTCTATTATAGCACGAAATTCTTGCGTGCTGTCCTTATTTAGATTCATAATACAGACTAATAACTGCTAATGGAGATAAATTTCATGATTACAATACAAGCAAAACCACTTACTGCTGAAGTAAAAATCGGTGACTATGGCGTTTTCACCGTCAGACTGATGGGCGCAGCAGCAGAAGCAGAAATTCACAAACGTTTTCGAGAAGCTACGGCTTACAGTAATGACGTTATGAGAAAGTACAGTGACGTACTTGACGAAGAAAAGAAGTTTATTGCAGATAGCAATGAGGCAGCCTTGGAAGAGCTCAGAGCATCAGCGAAGTTCAAAGAAGCTAGCAAAGCAATTAGTGAAGCCTATGATAAGTTGGAGGACGTAAAGAGATATGCTTGTTCTGAGCGTCAAAAGCTATTCGCATCAGAGGACTACGGAAAACTCGAGAGGCTCTTTACCGAGTTAAACTCAGAACAGATTAACGTCATCTACGGCGAGATAGTTAGCAAACTAAGCACAGGTTCAATCGAATAATGGGTAGCTTATATAATGCACTAAGCGCTGAAGACCGAGATAAGGTTGATAAGTGGGTTCACTTGCGAAAAAATCCACAGTATGAACAAGATATTCCTGCGGAATACTATCTTGCCGCCGAACTAGGCTACTTCTACGGCTGGGGCGCTGTAGAAGCGTATTTAAGAGGATATATCGCTAATCGAAACGCAAAAGGTAAAAGAGATGATTTTGCCTTCACATTCGATGATGCTATTGGTCTTGTCGAAGCGGCCAAGAAAGTCCACTATTTATATGAAGGAAAAACCATAAAGAGAATCTAAAATGGATAATGACACTATCTACAATGCATCCATATCGATTACCGTAGACGACTCTACCTTGAAGCCGTCGCTTAATAAGATTAAAACGGAAATCGAATCAAGTCTGGAGGATAGCAAGAAATCTACTGCTAGCCTATCCAAAGAGTTTGCTAATCTTGGGAAGAAGATTAGCGCAATTATGGGCGGTGCAGGCGAAGGATTTGATAGTGTATCTAGCAGTGCCACCGAGATGGAGAAATCCATTAAAGCGGCGATGGATAATAGCAATAGAAGCACAAAGCAGCTATCAGATAATATTGTTAAGTTGGAAAATAATATTAAGGCAGTAAATCAAAACGCTTCAACCGTGTCTCTTTCTACGAATACCCCAAAGCAAAGCGCTCCAGTCTCACCAACTAGCGTTAGCACGAACAGTAAAATCAGTTCGGAACTATCTAGCGCCGAAAAAGAAACAGATGTGCTCACTCGAAAAATGTCAGAGTGTAAAACCGCAATCGATAGTACAATGTCTAGTGGCTCTAAAGGTTCGAGACAACTGTCAGATAGCCTCGCCGACATAGCTACTAAGGCGGGGTTAGCATACGCAGCCTTCAAGGGACTTGGGGCTGTAGGCGATGTATTTGGTGGGCTCGTAGACTCCTACAACAGCTATGAAGCTGCAATGAATGGCGTCAAGGCAGTCGCTTCAGCCACAGGAGAATCAGTTGCTGGTTCAATGCAGGTAATCAAGGATTCGACTGCCAACGGACTATTGAATCAAGCTGATGCAGCTGCTGCTGTCAAGAATCTTGAACTGTATGGCTATAGCGCTGAACAAGCGGGAGAAATGATTAGAGTTCTTACAGATGCCGCTGCTTATAATCGTCAATCGAATTACGACCTCTCAGAGGCTGTTAGAGTTACCACTGAAGGCATCAGAATGGAGAACTCAGTACTCTCAGATGCTGCTGGCGTTCAGAAGAACATTGCTAAAATGCAAGAGGATTATGCTAGGTCTATTGGGAAAACTACCGATAAACTCACGCAAGCCGAAAAAGCTCAAGCCGTATATAACGGCGTAATGGCTGAGGCGGGTATCTTTGAAGGAAACGCAGCACAGTATGCGGACAGTTTAGCCGGAGCGCAAAGCAAACTCAACGGTCAAATTGAGACGCTTAAACAAAATCTTGGCGGCGTGGTTGCTCAAGCGATTAGTCCACTTGTGAACGGACTCGCGGATTGGCTAACCAAGAACCAAGCGTTAGCTGGTGGAATTGCTGCCTTTGTAGGAGTCATTGCCGGTGGGACTGGCTTGCTAGTAGCTTTGAGCGCTGCCAAAAAAGCAATTTCGTCTATTAGAAGTACTATTATGGCAATGAGTTTAGTTACCAGAGCTGCCACTGGAGGTTTTCTTGCGCTTGCCGCTGGAGCCGCAGCAATCGGCACAGCTATGGTTATATCAGACCAGCTCAACAAAACGGCTATTGCAACCGAAGAAGTTGCCGACAGCTCAAGTGATGCAAGTATTCAACTTGATAATATGAGCACCTCTGCGCAGAGCTCAGCAAAACAACTTGCTAAACTCGAGAAGCAACTAGAAGACTTGAAGCGAGATTACGACCGAGACCTAAAGCAAATTGCAGTCAAACATCAAGAGAATTTAGATAGTCTAACTCAACAAATTGAAGAAGCTAATATTGATTACAGGCGTGCAATCGATGAACGCATGGCCGACTTTAATGTGACACTTGCGAAGCAGGAACGAAGTCATCAAGAGACAGTGGACGAGTTAATGACTCAACTTAACTTCCTGCAAAGGTATAATAATGATTATAACAAGCAAAAGCTCACGGATGTACAATTTGCTTTAGCCAAAGAGGAGGAATTGTATAAGAGGAAGACTGAAGCTCAAAAGACAGAAATAGCCTTGCAGAATCAAGCTGATAAAGCAAAGTTGGACGCTAAATTGGAGTCATTGCAAAATGAGCTCAATGACGAAGTTGAGTTTATGAATAAACATCGTGATATTCTTCAAAGTGTACGCGATGTCATTCTAGAGGATGAAGTCGAGTCGCTTACTAGAAGATATAACGAAAATGTTGCATCAATGGAGGAGCAAAAACAAGAAATAATAAGAATTGCAGCAGAGACTGCTAATGCGGTTCAAGAAAAGATGGATAAAGCGCAGCAGTCAACTGAAAAAGTTATCCAAACGCTTAATGCGGTTTATAATAAGACGCGGGATACTCTAGAAGTTGATCTTACTAAAAATAATGGAATTACAACTATTGTACGAGACGGAGAAATTATACAGACAGATTCCAGAGGTAAAATGCTTTCGAAACAAAAAGCATATGGCAGTTTCAAGTCCGGTTTCTCTTCTGGTGGCTACACTGGTCCAGGTCCAAAGGACGAAGTTGCCGGCGTAGTGCATAGAGGTGAGTATGTCGTTCCTAAAGAGGATGTCGACCAATCTACTGGCTTACCGAAGAATAGTGGCACAATCACTCAAACCTTTGTCTTTAATTTATCGGGTGTACTTGCAACTTCTCAGCAAGCTAAACGAGAGTTGGCAGAGGAGCTCAAGCGTGCATTCGACCAGACAAATCAAGCGAGGTTAGCATGATTAAACTACAGATACAAGATAGCGAAAACGTGATGGAACTTAGCGTCATCGAGGTGCCATTGACACTAACTGCGATTATTAACGAAGCTGACGTTGAAACAATAGATGGCAATATTTCTACATACTACGGCTCAACAAAACGACAATATGCCTTTAAGCTTGGGTATGTCGATTCAGAAACATACGCTAAGATTATTGCTTTTAGAGACAGACAATATAAAAATTATAAATACCCAATTATCAGTGTTACTGGAGCATCAAATGTCAACGTTACCAATATGACGGCTAAGATGTCCGTAAATGACCAACAAGTAATTGACAATTGCGGCTGGGTGGAGAATGTAGTATTAACGTTTAGGGAAAGTAGACAAATGCCATGATAGACGTAACGCCAGAATTTCACAAAAGAGCTTTTGGACAAGTAATTAGCCCGCTCATTGAGCTATATGTTTCATTTAACAAAGAACTGAATGAAGGTGAGTTTTTCACTCTCGACAAGTCTATGCTAAATGGTTCGGATGTGTTACGAGCAGGTTCTTCGGACGTTCCCGCTCAGGATTGGGACTTCTATAATTATAATGACTACTCGGATAGACTAGTTTCGATCAACTGGTCACGTTCGCTCGAGTTTCCCTATCAAATCCAGTCTGGTATGGCAGATTTTAGCTTAAGCAACACTGATAATTTTTTCACACCCCTAAATCAAAACTCAACAATTGGCGAAGTGAATCTTCCGGCACGCCCTATACGTATTAGTGCTGGATTCCGTGGCACTAGTGATATAATTCCTCAATTTGCGGGATTAACGCAAGGTTTGCCCGATATTAAGAACGGCTCGCGTGTAGCGGATTATCATGCCATTGACTTCTTGTATGATATTTGTCAAACACCACTTACTAAGGTGGTTAATATGCATGATGTAACTACCGACCAAGTCATTGCTAAAATTTTGGAAGCTTACGGACTAGCACCAAGCCAATACAATTTAGCTCAAGGAAAATATACTGTGCCATTCGTATTCTTTGATATTGGTGAGGATGCAGGCACAGCACTCAAGCAATTGGTACAGTCAGAGAATGGCTATATGTGGCTAGACGAGAAAGGGACGGTAAGGTTCGATACATACTCGAGGATTGCGAACGATACAAATATTGTAGCCACTTTATCGGATTACGATATTGTAGAAATCAGTAGCGGAGAGTTATCTGACATCGTTAATCATGTTAAGATTAGTGCTGAAGTGAGAGAATTGCAGGAATGGCAAGAGGTGTACACCAAATCAGACTCTTCTACTACCGTAAGTGATTCCCTTTGGACTGTTCCAGCGAACGGTACGAGAGAGGTTAAGTGTGGTTTATCTGACCCCTGTTATGACATTGTTGCGCCAACCTTAGGTAAGGCTTCTTCGGTTTCATGGTTTCAAGCAATTGACGAGCACTTAGAGCCCGTCACCTACGGTATCACAGCAACCGGAGAAATCACATCTAATTCCTACATTATCACATTCAAAAATAATCGAGCCTTTCCCGTAGAGATTTCAGAAATGAAATTATGGGGCGAACCTGCAAAAGTTATTGATGTCTTAGATTATGACGCATATGACGATGAATCCGTTGAAATGTTTGGTGACCAACTACTAGAAATTAGTGACAACCAATTCTTCCAGACGTACAATCAAGCTGTTGATTTTGCAAAGTCAATAATTGGCGTCAGAAAAAACTACAAACGGACACTCAAAGTGTCCATCAAAGGCGATTTCTCTCTCCAGTTGATGGATATGGTTAAGATAGAGACGGAAAGCAAAGAATACGATGGAGTGTACCGAATACTAGGAATAAGCTACAAATATGAAAATAACAGATTAACCACAGATTTAGTCTTAAATGGCACAAGCATCAAAGATGGTGTATTTACGCTGAATATTTCGAAGCTTAATGGAGAGGACTTAATACAATGACAATTATTGATAATACCACCCTTAGGGGCGCTTCAGTCACCAGCTCACTCGCTGGGAATCTTTCAATCAATGAGGACAGTGGCGAAATCGTAATTCGTAACGGTCAAACCGAAGTTCTAAGGCTTAACCGTGATGGTTTCGCCTACTTCGACCCGAACGGCACTCGGCGCATTTCCATGGGGCAGAACGAAAATGGTATGCAACAAATTATCGTTGATGATGCCGGTGGTAGAGCTTCAATTTTGATTGGGCAAGACCCGGTCGATGGCTCACCAGTGCTGCTTGTAGGTAAGGAAGGAGTAGACGTAATCGATGCCAGCTAACAGCTTCCAAATTAGTTCAAAATATCCGATGGATAAGGTAGTTTTTCTCAGAGAAATCACAGTAAGTCTTGATTCGACTGGTATGAGTAAGCAAGTAATTGCTCATGGCCTTGGCGATACCGTATTCTGCAACGCCGTTATTTCGTTCGACAATTGGCAAACTACTTATCAAGCTGGTACGAGTAGGATGGCGAGACAATATTATTCAGAACAATTTAACGTTTATTCCGATGCGCAAAACGTCACGCTAGACGTCTATTTCTACGAGAAAGCAAACCAGACGGCTAAGATTCGGATTTGGGGAGTATTTAACTCCACAAGTACGGCTACTGCTCCAGCTACCAGAAATCAGAGTGCGAATAAGTTTGTTCTCAACAGTAAATACAACTACTTTAAGTTACTAAAAGACGGTATTGCAGATGTTTCTGGAGGAGATGTAGCTGTGCCACACAATCTTGGCTACAAACCAATCGTGGAATTGTGGGCGGATTTTGAGTATGACGACAATGGCTGGACTTATTATAATCGCCCAGATTGCTTTGACGCAAATGATAGCTACGGACAGGCAGTAAAGGTAACTGCTAGCCAGCTAATACTAAGAAATGGCGGTTACATTTTTAAGGTTAAAAGATTTTACTATAGGATTTATGTTGATGCATCCGAATGATTTTATGATTAACACCGAATATGCCACCCTAAAAAACGATGCACAGGGTAAACTTGTGATTACGATTCCGAATAGTTTTGTAGTTAATGTTAATTCGGCAAACCTTGTTGCAACAGCAAATATTGGTGAACGCTCGGCGGGAATGCATTTCGTATTTACGTCAAGCAAATATCCGGATACTGGGCTCGTGTCCAGCCAAATCTTAATTCCCTGCAAATCTACTTATCAATCAACTAGCGGACAAATAACGTTAAGCAATTATCTCAACTGCTATGTTTTTCGCTCTAGCGCGAATACCGTGCGCATGGAAATATCCCCCAATATTCCGGGAGATATTGTAGGTAGTTCAATGACAATAACTGAAGCAGGTCAGACAATAACTTGTTCCATCTCAACGCTGATTTCTCCCTTTGAGGCTTAGGAATAACTAAACTCGAGAGAAGAGATAATCTTCACGCCAGCACTCCTTCCTCTCTTCATTCGCTTTCTTTTCCGTATCTTCTTCGTAGCGCTCAAAAATATTAGCAACTTCTTTCGCTAGTTTGCGGCGCTCTTCCAGCGAAAGTTGTTTTTGTTTCTTTTGATTCTCCTTAAGCCTAGCTCTTGCTTCGGATAAATCGTTGATAAAATAATCTTGCCTGCACATAGTTTTCCTTTTTACTATTATAGCACAGTTATCCGACCACGTCCGAAGATTAAGAATATATAATAGCTTAGAAGCTTAGCCGATGGCAATCCAGTTGATAGGCAAATCTTGTGTTGTACCTTGGTTGTGACGTGCCACAAGAGTGAAACCAGTCTTAGTAACATTAGTGGTCATGACACTTGGAAGTCCAATCCAATTATTAACCGTGGCAGTAATGACTGGAACGCTAGTGAAAGAGGATGGAAAATTAACTGTAGCAGTTACGTCTGTACCAGAGGCTGCATTACGAATCGTGGTTGAGCCCCACATTATCTTTCTAGTGCCAAAGTTAATAATATTAGGAGTTGTTGTATCTGGCGTGTTTGAAGCAACCGTGCTAACATTAGATACGATTTGATTCAATTGCTCCGCCGTCAAAACATCGAGCGGCACAAAAACTAGTGATGGGTATGGTAAGTTAATTGCCATTATTTAATCTCCAAGCTAAAAGGTGTATATTCAAAGTTGAGAACATCGGCGCTAACAGTAGCTTTGAGTGCGTATTCTTCAGTAATCTTCTTCGCCACTGCGTCCAGTTGTGTTTCGACAAAGTCTGATTCAAGTTCCGGTAAAGTGCGTACAAAGAGCGAAAACTTAACTTCACCCATATTATAATCTTTAGCGTAGCGTTTTAGGCCATTTTCTGCCGTAAGATAAACTGGCGAACCATTCTCTAGGTAGCGTTGCCCTTTTGGTGAAGGCAATATGCTGATACCATTGATTCCAAGAGCCCTCCAAATTGCAATTTTGTTCAATATAATATCCATATCCCTACAATAATCGTCTATAAGGACAGCACGCAAGTTTTTTGTTGACTGCTGTCCTTATTAGTTCTCATACTTAAAGCAACATGTTCAACAAATTTGCTAGCAAAATTAAGAGTTGGCTGAATGCTGACGACCTCAAAACGCATGACAACAGCATCATGCAATCTTATGGGTATAATCCAATCAACACACTATTTCCGGGTTGCTGTGAAGAAAATGGTAGCTATGATAATAATTATGCCAATATCTCCCGAATCGCTGAAGCTTTCGCCGAAGTATTACCCTACGCAATTGACGAAAAGGGTAAGCGCTTAAAGCATGACCCAAACGTGATTAATGTACTGTACAACCCGAATGAAGAGATGTCGGTTACGGATTTCTTAGAGACACTCATGACGATGCTACTGGTGCATCCGATTGTCTACATTTTGTGCTGGCATTACGAAGGAAATGACGTTGTTCCTGGTGGTCCGATCACGGAGGGTAATCTAGCTGGGCTCACTTTCATGGAAGGAGTGTCGCAAGCTGTTACTGGAAACGAAACCACTTATTATTGCGGCAGCAATGTCTGGACGAAACGAGATGTGATTGCACTGAGCCTTAGCGTTAATCCATACAATCTGTTTGCTGGCTATTCTCCAAGCATTGCCGCCAAGAAATGGGCGAACGTTGACGATTATGTGGCAGATTACCAAGCGGGCTTCTTCAAGAACGGCGCTATTCCAGCTGGAGAATTCATTGTTACCGCACCGAGCGAAAAGGAGTTTAATGATATTGTCGATGGCCTAGAAAAACATCACAAGGGCGCAGGCAAAAATAACAACGTTATTTACGCTCATCGCCCAGTAAATACGGTCAATGGTATGCCGCTTGTATCACAAATTGAATGGGTGCCGTTCGCACAAACCACTGACAAGGGTACACTACAATCAATTTTTGACCAAGCGAATAAGAAAATTGATATGACTTTTGGCGTACCAGAAGAAGTGAAGGGGCACGTGCAAAACTCCACTTATGCGAGCGCAGAAGTGGCAGACTACATCTTTTCCCGGCGCGTACTCTACCCGAAATTGAAGAAGATCTACAGCAAACTCACGCACGAGTTCAATCGCATCACCGGCGGAATGGGATATGCTTTAGACTTTGATTACGAGCCGCCAGTTTTGACCGATACGCGCCAAATCCAAACCGATACGCTAACTACCCTGCTGAATGCCGGCTACACCGTAGAGAGTGCCGTTGAGGCCTTGCAGCTTCCTAAATCTTTCTTGGCACTAAAAGAAAAACCTAAAGAAGAGCCAGTAGTACCAGAAACGGCAGAAATTACAGAAAACGATAAGCAAGACGTTTCCCAAAATGAGGACAAGGAAAAGTCACTTAGCCAGTGCGGTTGCGGACATAGCCACAACCGCAAGGACGTGATTGACGAATTGACCGCTAGAGAACCAGATGAAGAGGTTAATCCAGAAGTTCTGAAGGTACTGATGGGGTTAATCACAAGTATTCTTGCCCACGCCACCACCGAAATTGAGACCAACAATGGAATATTAGATATTGACAGCTTAGAAAAATGGGTCAAAACCTCCGGTCTGGAATCACGCACTGCTAAGATGTTTAGCGCCGCTCTGCTTTTCCTTATGATGGCGAAGGGCGAAGATGCGGCAGTTGATTTTGCCGACAGATTAGGGATTGACACTTTTAGTCCGGAAATTACTGAGGGTGATATGGAAGCGATAGAGCAAAGATCCAGAGAGCTTACGGTTAGCTTAGCCGACCAAATCATCGAAAGCGTTAAGAAAGTGATGACAGACGCCAAAACCAACGGGCTCACAACTACGGAAACCATTATCCTAATCCAGAATTTAAGTAATTCTGAGGCGTGGCGCGCCAAACGAACCGCAGTGACCGAGCAGCACCATGCCGAAGAAAATGCAGTCATGTATGCTGCAATTACTGGCGCGAAATTAGCAAATAAGGTTCTTTACAAAACTTGGAATATCCACGCTGGGGCTTGCGCTGAGTGCATCCCGCTCAGCGGTGAACGCAGACTAATCACAGAACCATTTTCCAACGGAGAATTAGTGCCACAAGTTCACCCAAATTGTCGGTGTTATTTAACTTATGATTTCGCAGAGCCTGCTAAATCAATCAAGCTGACCTGTCCAGAGTGCGGTCGCTACTTGCTCGAAAGCGCCGACGCCAAACTGAAAAATGTGATTTGCGCCAATAGCAAATGCAAACATCGCTATGATATTGAAGTTGCAAATGGTAAAGCTAAGTTTATAGAAAGGAGGAGGTAATGGATTGGAGCGCAATACTAGTCGCAATAATATCGGCAATTAGCGTTATTATCGTAGCGGTCGTAAATCGTAATGCTAATAACGAAAATAGAGAAAAGACAGATTCTCAATACAAAATAATAGTAAATAAGCTAGACGATCTTACCCTAAGAATTGTGCGCCTCGATTTGCTAAATGCAATCCAACATGATCCGGAGAACGTCGCGGTAATTATGAGCATGGCGAAATTATATTTTGTAGAACTACACGGTAATTGTTATATGGGTAAAGTATTTCAAGAGTGGGCTAATAAGCACGATATAAATGTTGGTAATTTACTTGGAAAGGAGGAAAAATGAGTAAAGTTCTAACCGAAGATATTATCCCCTCCCTCAAGGCTCAGGTTGTAACCAAAGCTGAGTTTGAGGCGGAGATTGGCAATATCAATAGCAGTCTAACCGAACTCGATACAGGAGCAGGAGTGTAATGAGTGTTACAGAAACAATTACCTCAATGCAGAAACACACCGCTGATGTCTGGGCGAAGATTGAGAAAAAAGGCGGAACTATTCCGGCGCAAAAGAACATTGATAATCTAGCAGAAGCGATTCGGTCAATTGGAGGAAACTAATGAGTGTTGCAGACAAAATCATAAGCATTAAATCCCATATCCAAGCCGCTTATGATGCGGTAGAAGAGATGGGTGGAGAAATTCCGGCACAGAAAAATCTAGCGAATTTGGCATTGGCAGTAGAGGGTATTGTCACTGGTCCAGACCCAGACAACCCAACTCTAGAGAATCTCAAAATCGCTCTTAAGACTGGACACCCCGAGAAATATTATCCTGTAGGCACAAAAATTTTGGATAAACAATCCGCTTGGACTATTGCAAGTTTTGAGACTGCGATCGCCGAGGATGACCGCAGCGTATTCGGAGCATATCTAATGCAAAGCGTGACTAGCGCGCTAGTCATGAACTATTCTGGGCTGTACAATCCCTACTCAGACTCCAAACTTCAGACCTATTTAGAAGGCAGTGATTTTCTGGATACTCTCTCAGATACGCTTAAATCCTTAGCCACGACAATCAAAATTGCTTCCTATCAGATGCGCACGCAGGAACTCCTCTCTATCCCAGCTAAGTTTTTCGCACCTTCAAGAGCGGAGCTTAACATGACTGAGCTTGCCATCTATGCCCCGCCAGTTGAAGAGGGTTCAGCATGGCAATTCTTTAGCAATGCTAACTATTCCGATGCGGAAATTAGGGAAAATCGCATCGTTAGAAATACTTCTAACGCGCCAATCATTTACTGGACTAGAACTGGTTCTAGTCGCAACAGAGGCAATACCTATTCATTTTTTGTCAACAGAGACGGGAGTCCTGGAGATACAACATGCGCAAATTCAACACAAATCACTCCAGTTGCTGCCTGCTTCATTGCCAAAGATTAACTAATTAAGAAAGGACAAACCATGACAAAAATATCAAGTAAACTAAGCCTTACGTCACCAACCGTTAAAGGTATTGTCGCAGTGATTGCAACGTTACTGCTTGGCATCTTTCTCGGCAAGGTGACAACCGTTACCGTAACGCCAGAGCCGGAAACTGGAGACGTCACCATTGAATCCGGTTTCACGATGGAACTAGCAGACGAACAAGTGCCGACCGTCATAGAGACGGCAGATGGTGAAGTAGAGGTTATTGAGGCACCAACGGTGGAGGAAGTTGACGGTGGTAATCTGAATGATACGGAATGCGATTTAGCGACTGAGGATTGCGGTAGAGGCGCATATTATTATGTGGACGTCACTAGTCCAAATACCATTAAAGATTCCATTTTAGGCAATTGTATCGATGTCGATGGTTGGTATGGTAGCCAGTGCGTTGACGCCGCCGCTGCAGTGTCAGAAAATATGACCGGTAGACGCATGACAACCTGTGGTACTGGCGCTGCTAAAGGTATGATGGATTGCTGGGAACAGAACGCTGGTAGTGATTATGAAGTAATCTGGGATAAAACTCAGCTTCAACCGGGCGACATCGTGGTGCTTGACGGCGGCAGGTGGGGTCATGTTGGTATTGCAATGGGTGGATACAACGAGGGTTATTTAGCACTGCTTGGCACTAATCAAGGTGGCGCAGCATGCGCTGGTGGTGGTTCTAGTGCTAATATCATTAACATCAACCTTAAGAACTTCCTTGGCGCTTACAGGTGGAAGAATTACGTCAAGACAGAGCCGGAAACAGAAGCTACTACTACACTGCCTGTAACTGGCTGCAAAACTTGGGATGTAATCAAGGGCGATACCATGTCTAAAATCATGCTTGAATGCGAAAACACCGTACGCTACGGCGAAGCAATGGATGCTTATGCTAAGACTTGGTTTAGTCTCTTTGTAATGCCAGGTCAAAGTGTGTATGACGGTTGGAAAAGCGAGAGTGGAGTCGGGCTCTATGCTGGTGACGAGATCGAACACAGGACGGAGTAATGGACGGAATTACTTTAGCGAGTATTGTTGATTTTGTGAAGGTGGTTGCTGCTTTCATTACTGGCGCTACAGTTATTTATAAGCTCGTTAGCACCGCCTTCAAGAAAGCGTTGGCGAGCGAGCTTAACCCCGTAGTCGAGAAACTCGAAGCCTTGGAGCGCAAACACGACCTATCTGACCGTGAACAAGCCAAGAACTTTATTGTGAGATTCCTGGCTGATGTCGAGCAAGGTCAAGAAATTGACAAAGATGAACTCCATTGTTTTTGGGATAATTACGAGTTATACAAGAGTATGGGTGGCAACTCGTATATTCATGATAAGGTGGAGAAGCTGCAAAAAGAAGGCAAGCTATAAAGCCTTCACACCGACATTATAGAGATACTATAAAGTTACTCTAAAGTTTTATGGTAAACAGACTCTCCTCTCAAATTATTTTTGAGGGGAGAGATCTGGGTATTTATGTACTCTAGCTACTTTTGTGTCTAGCGCTAGATGATCTAATTTTTTCTATAATAGGTGCGTTCAATATGTCTTTTTCGCTCCATAAAGCTTTAGATATACTATGTACTACTGCAATGATTTCTACAAACATAGCTGTGCCAATTATATCTAAAGTACCATCACTGAGAACATCTATATTCATAGTAACCTTAAATGCTATTTTAAAAAACACCAAAACGATAAATAAAACCACTACATCTTCAGTTAATCTCAGCACAAACTTAAGAACTTTATCTCTTTGGCTACTCCTTTGTTTCAATATCTTCATCACCTCGTCGCTTACGGACGGATCAGGCGCTTGAATCTCTGCCTGCGGTGATTCTTCAGTATTATATTCTGATTCAGTAAAAAGAGTACGGTAAAATGCGCTCAAATCCTCTTCTAGTTCTGTTTCATCCATCTTACTCTATTCCTGACCGCTATAGTTGACACACCAAAGTACTTGGCTACTAAAGATTCATTATCTAAGAGTCTATATATCCTCCTAAATAATTCTTTGGGCATTAAAAGAGATGCAGCAAAATAGTTAGCTTCAGTTTCTTCTATCGACCCCTTGGAGTCATTATATGTAAAAAAGTCCAACCTAAACTTATCCTGGTTTGGGTGTAAAACAAAATGTCCGAATTCATGAGCTAGCGTAAAAGTTTTTCTCGCTGGAGATAAATCTTCGTTAATGAATATTCTTGCCTGGCCATCTTCATAAGAAATAGCTCCATTGATTTTATGACGATTTTCCTGGAAGTCGAAATCATACAGCCCAATATTATCATAAGCAGTAATAATATCTTTGAGTCCATTTTCCGGATAAGTCATATCAACGTAATCTAAGATGTTACTAATTGTATCATCTATCTCATGCTGCCTATCAATAGTAAGCTTTCCTCTCATACTGTTATTATACCAAACTGACTACTATTCTCCAACCATAGCCAATTTGTGGAAAATGCCAAAAAATCTTTAGAAAAAGTCCTGGAAAAGTCTTGATTTTATACGTCCATGGACGTATAATGATAATAAGAACACGGAACATTTACAAATAAAACAAGCCAGGAGAAAGGAAGCGTATGAAACAGTTAAAAACAATTTTCATACCAAAAAGAAGAGCCTCCAAACGGAAGCGCTTCTAATAATTATCTAAAACAATAATACCAAATCCTAAAGGAAAGGTCAATAGGTCGACCGTGTTCTTTTCCCCGGCTTTTTTAAAAAAGAGGATTATAAAATGAACGTAACGCTAAAATCTAACGAAGAATCTGGAAGATACAGCTGGGCGGAGCAAATGCTAATATAAAAGCTCATTAGAGGAGAACAACAAATGTTAAGTGATGAACAAATTAGAATTATCGTCAATCAATTCGTGAAAATGGGTATGAAATTAGATTTCACCGGTCAAGGTCTGGAAATTGCCCTGTTCAGAAATGACGACAGTTGGGACTTGCAAACGATTGAGCCGAGGTCTCCGAAACTCAAAGATGCGGAGTTACATTTTAGATTTCCGGATGATTTGCCAGAAGATAACCTAGATGCCGCGATTGAATTGGCTGGAATCTTGTCAATCAGACTGCACAAATACGCAAACAATAAGAAAGCCAATGCCGGAAAGACGCCAGAACAGCGTAAAGCTGCCGCCAAGAAAGCCATTGAAGCACGTTGGACAAAATACCGTGCAGAAAAAGCAAAAGCGGCGGAAAATGGTCTTGACAAATAGCTTCTGGTTTGATACAATAAAAATAATCAAGCGAATATTGAAGCCCCGTCCCCTCTTTGAGGGTTGGGGCTTTTTCATAGTCTCAAAACAGGTACAAATACTCATAGGTTAGCAAAACGCTCGTTTGCTAGCTTATGAGTCACAAAATATTAACCGCTAGATTCTGCAACGAGCGGGCAGGATTTTGGTGCTAAAATTTACAACGGAGGTAATATGGGAAAAGTACAGGGATTCAATGAACTCATTGACAATGAAAGATTCCTTAAGGAATCTCCTTCAATGACAATGTCAATGAAGAGGGTTTACGGAGCGCGAGAAATTCCACTGGCGGAAGACGAAGTGGATGAACAGGCTGATTTACTCGTTGAGATGTTCGGAGCTAGAGACAGCAAAGGATTGTACTGTGACGCAGTGCGCTATTTAACTAAGGCGTTTCTTAACGAAAAGGCTAATTACGCCCTACAAAAGGGGCGCAATCCCGCTGCTTGTTTCGGTGCTATCGTTTACCGTCAACTCCGCAAAGCTGGAGTGTACCCGAAACACGCCGTCTAGCGTATTATCTCACGGATACGTTATACTATTACTCTTCCCTATCTATTATTAACTTAATGGGTGGGAGGAGTTTTTGTATGCCATACAGAATTGAAAAATATATCAAAAACAACGATTTGCCAATCTGCTCACAGCTAATTAGATACTTTGATTATTGTCAATTTGATTGCAACTTCACGAAAGACACAATGCGAGGAAAAACCTTATCTATTAACCATTTCGTTAAATGGTCAGAAATCGAAGATATTAACAATTTAACGACTCGAATGGTACTGGACTATATAACCAATCAAGTTAAAGATGGTTTGATGCCTAGAACCATTAATAACCGCACTAAGCATCTTAAGGCGATGGTTAACTATTTCAGAGATTATGAAGATATGGATATTCCTAACTTTCAAGAACGAAAGATTAAAAGACAGCATGAAGAAACGCCTTACAAGCGTGCGTTTTCAAGGGAAGCGGTATGCAAGGCGCTGCATTTTGCCGACCGTGAACCTTGGCTAATGATTAAGCTTTGCTTTGATTGTGGGCTAAGAATTCAAGAGCTTCAAAAGCTGAGATTAAGAGATATTCATGGGGACAAAGTCTCAATCCTCGGAAAGGGCAGAAAAAGGCGTCAAATCAATTTGTCCCACGAAGTCATTGTGAGATTAAATGATTTCATTAAAAGGGAAAATGTAACCGATTACGTCTGGAAAAGCAAAACTAAACCAAACGTTCCAAAAACCACCGAGACAATCAGAAACATGATGCGCGCCCCATTCCAGTCCGCGGGCGTAGCAAATTTCTGTCCACATGAATTAAGATACTCATTCGCAACGGATTTGAAAAGACTCGGCGCATCAACTAGAAGTATTCAGCAAGGCTTAGGGCATTCATCAGAAAAGATCACAGAACACTACCTAAAAGACCTCGATGACGAAACCCTCAACGAATTGTACAAGCTCAAATATTCTGCTGACGAGCCAGAACTGTACTAAAAAGCTTGCCCCAGATTTAGCTCTGGGGCAAAAAATAAACAAAAATGTTATTGACAGCGGGAAGAAAATTTGCTAAAATAGAAATATCAGCGAAACCACGGTTTGCAGAGATGGTTATTTAAGATAGTTGCATTATATGGTGCGCATCTGATTCTTACAGACACCACACGGGTGTCTTAA
>CAZVTE010000002.1:0-29114 GCA_964629705.1 uncultured Candidatus Saccharibacteria bacterium
CGTTAGTCTGGGGAGACCTGGAGCGGGAGTTCGAATCTCCCACCCTCCGCCATGTCGCGTAGGCATGAGCCTCAGCTCGTGACTAGGCGACATTTTTGGTGGGAGAAGTAGAACTCCAAAGGAGTTCGTCTGTTGTAGGAGGTGAGCAAAAAGAAAATTTATTTTCTTTTTTGAACCGACGCCCAACAGAAAAGACTTGCGTAGCAAGTCGCTTCTCCCACTTCATCAACCCCCATCTTATATATTTTTAATACATAAGATGAAGACTTTTATTTAAGACAAAATTTTCCCATATAGAATAAACCTTTTATTAAGTTACTAAAGCCTGCACTAAAATTTACTTTTCGACAAAAATATGCTATCATAGTCCAAAGAAGTATTATTAAAGCTCGAGGATTAGCAAATGTCATATCTAAAAATCACCACTCCAACGAATCTTGCCGCTGAAAAAGAACGTTTCTTTGCGTCAGATAATTATTCTCCACAACTCAAATATGATTGGAGCGAACAAAATGTCAATAATTTTCTAGAACATACTCCTAGTGGCACCGCTCTAGCAAAGGCCATTTTAAACCAGGATGGTAAAGCAATTACACAGGAAGCATCTAAATTCTTCGATGTCAAATTTCGTCCAGAAGATATTGACTTTGCTTACAATCTTATCTCAAACACTCCACCCTCCGCTAATGGTACGGTCAACGAGTATGCCGAACTCATGCGTCAAAAACTCACACAACTAGGCATAGATTATAAAGTAGAAATAGTCGACGAACATGGTTTTCAGGGTCGCCCTAATCATGAAAAACACATTCTCAAACTTAGCAAATACATGCATTTGCAATTCTTATCTTTAAACGGCATTGTTAATCACGAACTTACTCATATTATTAGAGCTGTCAATGGCGAGTATAACCACATCTCTAAATCTGCCAATTATCTCCCTACAGAAGAAGGCTTGGCTTGTCTAATCCAAGATGAGTTCTTAGTTAAACCTACATCATCTTCCTACCAACATTCTCTAGAATTTCTCGCTGCCAATCTCAGCCAAACTGCCGGGTTTCGCGAAATTTTCGACTTCCTAACTACACATGGTTTCGATTCCGAAAATGCTTGGCTTCGCGGTATTCGCCAAAAATTTGGTCTATGTGACACTTCACAACCTGGCGGTATTGTAAAATCTGGAATGTACTTCTATCACGAAAACATTCTTAAGCATCTTAATAAAAATGAACTTTTGAGGCTATTTGTTGGTAAGATTTCTCTAGACGAACTTGATCAGTATCCAGTATACACTGGCAAAATCCCACAATCGGCTATCGAAGAGGTATTATTCACTCCTAGCTCTTCTTAGATAGAACTACTCCTACTTATCAACTATTAGAACATCCCTTATCCAAAAACAACTTTTTTAACCCAAGATTCAGTTTTTATGTTACAATAGAGTAAATACGTATGTTGGGAGACGTACTAAATATTATAAGTTAATCACGAGATGTTAAAGATGAAAAAATTGACCAAATGTATTCTACAAATCATTACTGGCATTGGTACCGCCTTAACCTTATGTGCTGGCAAAGCTATGGCCTTAACTGTACAAGAAGGCGCAGAAGCCGCACGTGCCAAAGGCATGCCAGTAGAATTAGTTGGTGACGATGGTATTATCCAAAGATTTACCAGTATTGCACTTTATGTAATTGGTGCAATCTCTGTAATCATGCTCATCTGGGGAGGATTACGCTACATCTTATCTGGTGGAGACAGCAAAAAAATCACCGACGCTAAAAATACAATTCTTTACGCTATCATTGGTCTAATTATAGCTTTCTTAGCCTATGCTATTATCCGCTTTGTGCTTAATTCCATTGGTGCTGCTACTTATGTACCAGATGCACAAGGCTTTATTATTAAATAATCCATTATCCTAAACTTTTATGGGATTCCGTTAACAGGGTCCCATTTTTATTTGCAAACATTCTTCACACTAGTTGCCAAAACCGCCCCATACACTTTTTTCGCCCCAGCTACTTTTAAAACTTTTGCCGCACTTAACATACTAGCACCAGTAGTCCAAACATCATCCAACAACAAATATTTAGCGTCACATCTAACTTTGCCCCTAATAGCATAAGTTTTACTAGCCTGCGCTAACCTATCTTTTGCTTTTGTGCCAACCTGCACTGTATTGGTCACTCGTTTTAATATTGTTTGATATTGCCAGTCACGCCTCACCGCTAACTTTTTTGCAAGTAGCAGTGTGTGGTCAAATCCTCGTGCTCGCACATGCTTCCCAATTGTTGGCAAAGGAACGATAATTATATCATTAGTTTTAATATCTATTGCCTTGTCCATCAACTCCACCAAAACCTCGCTAATAGCTCGCACCGACTGATATTTATATTCAGAAATCAAATCTTCTAACAAACCTTCGCGTGTTCCACCTACAAAAACATGTTCAAAGTCAGATTCACACCCCTCACACTCCACTGTTCTCTTGCCACAAAACGGACAGATTTCCTGTTTACATTGCTGCAACATGTAATTTTTACAACACTCACATACTACATCTCCTAATATCCCGCAACCTCTACACTTATAGGGGCAAAGTAAATCCCACAACGACCTTTTTGTTGTAATTTTTACATCAAAACTCATATTTCTATTGATTTTACAGTTAAAACCAGGTATAATAAAGCATAACAATATATTATATAACGGAGGTAATTCAAGCAATGGCTCGGACAAACAACGATGACATGCTGATGGAAGATGAGTTAGCAAATTTATTCCTCAACGATACAGATGCGGTTCCCGCGGCTGAACAAGATGAGAAAGCCTCTTTCGATGATGTACCATCAGACGAAGGGGATGATGGGTGGGTAACAGAAGAGTTTCCAGGACAACTCGCAGTAGATGTCTATGAAACTACAGATAAATTAGTAGTTAAGGCACGTACCGCTGGTATTTCCAAGTCCGATCTTAATGTTACTATTTCTGATAACATTTTAACAATTTCTGGCGTTCTTAGCGGTGGTGAAGACGAAAACGCCACTAACTGGCATATTCAAGAATGCTACTGGGGAGAATTCTCTAGAACAATCGTCTTGCCTGTACAAGTCAAAGAAGAAGAGGGAACGGTTAAGGCCGAGCTCAAAGACGGTGTTCTAACTATCACCTTTGAAAAGGAAAAAGTAGAATCCCCAACCAAAATTCTTGTACAGTAGCCCTATCGTCTTCGTCTTTTACGACGTTGCTACACTCACACACTAAAATCACCTCTCGCAGGTGATTTTTAGTTATACCTTTATACACTTTATCAACCGTAAATCTCCTTTCTTATTATTACTTATTATAATATTACTTTCCACCCACTTTACTTTGTACGGAGTGGATGGCTACCAGTGGATAATGGAACATCAGTTAAACAATCCGGCGAGCGTGGTAGCTACAAATCCTCTACTGCAACCACCGTCGAAGGATTCGCCTTTATCTTTTCTTTTACAACAACCGATGCGTTACACTACACACCTTATGACAATTACGGCCTTTCTCTCCGCACTTTTATCCTAACACAAAAAAGTTAAAAAATACAAGCACCAGCTTAATCAAAAATACTCCACCCACAGTAGAGTATTTTCCTAAACTCATTTCCACAATCTAAGCAAAAACACTTTTTAGTACAAAGTTTACAATTGCAAATGCCAAAATTGCCACAATCAATCCCACGATACCAAAGATTAATGTATTCTTACCCTTAGTAACCTTCGAGGTATCACCTTGCGAAGTTGTCATCGTAATCCCACCAATTATCATCATTACCACCGCCACAACACCTACCATACCAACGATTACATTAATCACTTTGTTTATCGTTGGCATCAGGGAATCGTCATCCTTCACGTTACAATTCGCTAGTGTACCCGAATTCAAAATTGCGCCAGTGTCACCACCCTTTACCGTACCAGGCGCACAACAAACCTGACCCGCAGCTGGGTTATACTCTCCTTTCGAACCGCATTTTGGATTATCAGCAAACACGCTTGCTCCACTTACACATACAACCCCCACTGCACACATCAAACTAACGACCAAACCAATCTTTTTCATATTAACTCCCAAATACTCCCTTTAACACAAAATTAACTATTGCAAACGCTAAAATCGCCACCACCAGCCCCACAATGCCATAAATCATAGTATTTTTACCTTTTGAAACCTTTGATGTATCGCCCTGCGAAGTTGCCATCGTGATACCACCAATCACCATCATCGCCACTGCTACAATCCCCACCATACCTACAATCACGTTAATTATCGTATTTATCACTGGCATCAGTTTTTTATCATCTTCTGCAACATTACAATCCGCCATTGTATAAACATCACGTTTTACCTTACCATCACCTACTAAAGTTCCTTTCGGACAAGTGACCTTCTGCACATACGTATCAGCAGCACTAACCTTACCGTCACTCCCCACGAAACCAACCAACAGGCTCATTCCCATTAGTATACCAACTATTATCTTCTTCATACACTCCTTTTAACTTATTTTTATAAATCTACCTTCATTATATCATAAGCAATACGAAAAATATACTTAAACAAAAAGATTTCCTCCGACAAACCAAGGGGAGGAAATCCATATACTACAGTTGGTAAACTACCTCTACGAACCAAAGACACTCTTCAGAACAAAGTTCACAATTGCAAACGCTAAAATACAAATTATCAAACCAGCAATTCCATAAATCAACGTATTTTTACCCTTAGTCACCTTTGAGGTGTCTCCCTGAGACGTGGCCATACTAATTCCGCCAATCACCATCATTGCCACTGCCACAATACCTACAGTACCTACGATTACATTAATCACCGTCGTTAATGTATCCATCAAAGTCTTATCATTATCGTGCTCTGTCGAAATACTACACTCCGAAATACTATTAGTATATGTATCTCTCGCACTACCTTTAGGACAATTACCGCCTGCATGAACGAATACAGAATCGCCAATTGCCACACATCCAACAACCGCAACCGTCACAGCCACACAACCTGCTCTTAAAATATCCTTAATTTTCATTTTTACTCCTTATTTATATTAAGTCTCACTCGTATCACCAAACACACCAGCTAAAACAAAATTCACAATCGCAAACGCCAAAATACAAATTATCAAACCGACCACGCCATATATCATCGCCGCTCTCGCTCGCGCCACCTTAGCAGACTCACCTTGCGAAGTCGCCATAACAATACCAGCATACACCATTACGGCTACTGCCACAATCCCCACCAAACTAATTAATACATTAATAATCGTATTAACCCGTATTATAAAACCCTTACCCTCTTCTTCCTTGGGAACATTACATTCTGCTAATGAATTCGCAGAATCGCCATCGCGCAAAGAATCTGGTGGACAGGTAATTGCACTAGTTGCCCGTGATAAAGTCATCACGCCTAACACTGCAATCATACACCCAAGCACCAGATTCCTCAATTTCATATCTACCTCTCTTGCGTCTTTTTTCGAGAATAATTACTTGCCGCCAAACACATTTGTCAAAACGAAGTTCACAATCGCAAAGGCCAACAATGCCACCACAAGACCCACCACACCGTAAAGAATAGTGTTACGCGCTTTGGTAGTCTTACTTGTATCACCTTGAGATGTAGCAAAACTAATACCACCAATCACAATCATTGCTACAGACACAAAGCCAACCACACCAACTATAACATTAATAATGGTATTCAAAGTCTTCATCAAATCTTGATCTTTAATGTTTGAGTTACTAAATGCATCACACTTAGAATAATCATTACCTGTGACTTTATTACCATTAGGACATAGAATATCAGCATAAGCCGGCGAAATGGTAGCCACACTTGTTAAACCTAATACCATAAATACTGTAGCAAATACGCTGAGTATCATTTTTTTCATTTTAACACTTTCCCTTTCAATTATCTTAATACTATCATACACTATGATTAAAAGTTTGTCTATACCTTTTCTAATTTTCGTTCACAAAAGCTCCACCCACAAAATTCACAATTGCAAACGCCAAAATACAAACTACCAAACCTACTGCCCCATAAATCAAAATCTGTTGCCCCTTACGTACTTTCGCCGAATCACCTTGAGAAGTCACATACATAAAACCACCATAAACCATCACTCCCACGGTCACGATACCAATCACCGCCACTACCGCATCAATAATTCCCACTGCCGTCGTTGTAATTGTGGCACTGGTTTTACACCCCGCCGCTTCTTTCAAATCTTCATCGATCGTATTGTCTTCGCAAATTGAAGAAACAGCTATAACATTTTGGCTCAGTAGCCCTACTATCGGCATCATCATGCCCAGAGCCATTACTACTACCAGTAAAATTTTTTTCATATTTTTCATTTGATTGCTCCCGAAATTGCTCCTGTTACAAACGACGTAATAATCGCCGCCATCACTACTACTACCAAGCCAACCACAGCATAAATCAAGCTTTGTGTCGCCTTCTTTACTTTTCCAGGGTCACCTTGAGAAGTTACATAATCCACGCCACCCTTTACGATATAAACCACCGCCACCAAACCAGATGCCGCATATAGCCAATTTAAGACACTTGCAATCACCTCAGTCGCAGTATTCGACTGCGCCAAACCTTTCGATTGATCAATACCTAGCACTACAATAGCCGTATTCACGATCACCGACGCCAACATCACAATCATTGTACCCAGCGCCGCCGCTGTCAAAGTTTTCTTCGCCTTTGCTACTTTGGCCGGATCACCCTGTGCTGTTATATACAAAAAACCACCATAAACTACAATACAAGTCGCAATATAACCTACTAAAAGTAACATGTCAAATAACACATTCAATACAATTTTCCAGATAAAACTCACTAATCCATCTTGGCTACTTGGCGTTTCTACAATATCCTTACCCTCTGCACAAAGACCCGCATACCATGGTCTCAATCCCAAAAAACTGCCAGCACCACAATTCTTGCCCCCAGCCGCATAGGCATTACCACTCAGCGCAAACGAGCTTACGTTAAAAACTACTGCTAATACTCCCAAAAACACCATAATTTTACGTTTCATAATTACATCTTATCATTTATTTGTAAAAAAGACTAGCTTTAACTTTTACCATCCAACTCATTTCCCTATTTTTGTAGCGTTCAGCACATTTAAACCGCTTATACTTTAAAATGCTTTGGTGATTTGTCAAAAACATCAAAAAATGTATTGATATTTTCAAAGTTATGTGCTATAATAGAATTATATAGAGTGTTTGAATAATAAAGTACTTAGTTTTTGAAGGGTATTTTACTAAAAATTGAGAGAAAATTGATGAGAAAGTTATCGTTTGTAAAAATAATCCTGAAACCGCTGTTTATCCTCAGCTTGGCTTTTAGCATGCTTACACTTCAAACCTCTCCTACTTACGCCGTTCCTTCAACCGCCACTAATCCTAACGACAGCCAAAATGATAATAACAATGCTTTGCAAGACGTCATACACAATTCCGAAGTACAGAATCCAAACACTTCCAATTCTAATACCGAAGACACAAACAGCAACAACACCGATAATACCACTGAAGACGAAGAATCTACCGAAGAGGAAATTAACACTTGCAAAGACCAAGTAGGTGTTCTTAGTTGGATTATTTGCCCTTCTGGTGCGCTTTCTGCCGCTGCTACTGATACCATATATAATATTACTGAAGATTTCTTACAAATCAATCCACTTACAAGCGACCAAGAATCACCAGTTTACGTCGTCTGGCAATACGCTCGCAACATCTCTAATATAGTTTTCATTATCTTTATTGCTATCGCTATTTTTTCACAACTCACTGGTTTTGGTATTAATAATTATGGAATTAAGCGCATTTTACCACGCATCATTATGGCAGCAATCCTAGTCAACCTTAGCTATGTCATTTGTACACTTGCCGTAGACCTCAGCAATGTTATTGGCGCCAGCCTTCGCGGGCTTTTTGAGAATCTTCAAAATGATATTATTGCTAGAAGTAACCTAGAAGGCGTTGCTGATTTTACCATTGGCAACGTACTCGGTGCAGCCATTACTGGTGGCACTATTCTCGGCGTGGTTATCAGCGCCACTGGTGGCGGCATCTCTCTAATGTTCGCACTCATCCCAATCGCCTTTTCTGCGTTACTCGCCGTTCTTACCGGCCTTCTTACAGTTGCCGCACGTCAAGCATTTGTCTTTGTACTTGTCATGATTGCACCATTGCCATTCGTGGCTTATCTCTTCCCAAATACTGAAAAATATTTTGGTAAATGGCGCGACATGCTAGTGCGCATGTTGGTATTCTATCCACTTTTTAGCTTTCTCTTTGGCGCCTCTAGCGTTGTTGCTATCGTTGTTGCTACCACCACTGATAATCCTCTCATTATTATTCTTGGTATCGCCATTAAATATATCCCTTTCTTCGCCGCATGGCCACTCATGAAATTCTCCGGTACACCACTTGCCGCAATTAGCTCTGCAGTTGATAAAGCCACTAATCCTGCTAAAAGAGGCCTCTCCGGCTGGTCTATGTCACACGCCAACAAACGCCGCGAAGTGCATCTCGGTTACTCCAATATGCCTGGCGCAAAACTACGTCGTTTCCTCGACCAACGCAAATTTGAACGCGAATATGATACTGAGCAATCCGCCAGACACCGCAAAAATCTTGCCGCCGAACGCACTCTCAAACGTATCGCCTCCGTTTCTCAGCCAGACGCCGAAGGGAATGACCAGTGGAGAAAGAAACCTCGTAGTATTACTGAACGCGCCAAAATGGCAAGTATTTCTGACACAAAAACCGCTACTGCCCAAGAAGCCCTAGCTAATACTCTATCTGCTTACGGCACTCATTTCTCACATAAAAAAGGTGATCGTGCCGGTAAACTAGGCGATGAACACGGTGAAGCCTATATTGAGGCCATGAAACAAAAGTTTACCACAGTCAACCAAGCTCAAGCTGATCAGCAGTTCCTGCTTGATCAATATCTCAAAGCCGCTAAAACCATGGATTCTAGCGACCCAAGTGCTTACAATCGTTTGATTAAAAGCGCCTCTGCTGACCTTGGTCACCTTGGCGAAGCCGCTATTATGGGTCAAGTAATTAAGACTAGCTCAGAAATCGAGTCTCGCCGCCGTACTGAAGCTCGCATTATCTTTACTAAATTCCCACATCTCAAAACCGATTTTCGTGCTATGACTTTTGACTGTGCTGCTATTAATGACAATGGCTTTGAAATTGATCCAAATACCGGTCAACAAGTCGAAGATGAGCATTATAATCTCTTGCCAGGCATGCACCATACCCCATGGCAACACTATATTGGTGTTCACAAAGAAACTGGCACTGAAATCAACAAGGAACAATACGACGCTCTCGGTGAAAAAGAACGCCAACAATATCGTAAAGTTAAATATATGAACATCACCGACGATAAAAGCGGTAAAGTTCAGCGTATTTACGACGATGACGCCGGCTATATGAAAGAGCTACTCGCTGACGACATTGCTATTGGTGACCCAATTAATCAACGTTACAATTTCTCCATTGGTAACGCTCGCCCTAAAGAAGAGCAGCAAGCAATCCTCAACCGTTTCGGTCTTGACCCGAACGATCTTGAAGATGATGGCATTTTGCGTCGCTACCACAGTACCACTTCACGTGCCATGATGGATAGCAAATTCAAAGAGCACGATGCTGGTGTTTCTCCGATGACTTGGGCACAAACTAATATGGGCTATGTCAATACTCCTGGTCAATGGCTTATTGCTACTATGCAAAGCATTGATAAAGCTGCTAAGCCTGGCGCCATCCTCACTAACGATAAATTCTTCGTTGAACAATGGCAAAAAGTTTTCCAGTCACTTAACAGTACTGAACCGGGTAAAACCTTCTCCGACTATATTACCGATAAAGACATTGCCTTATATCAGAATGTCAATGGCGCCCCACTGGATGGTTTGCGTCTTATTACCGATGAAAATGGCAATCAAAAATGGACTGAAATTTCTCATAATGACCCTAGTCTCACCATAGACGATCTTCGCAATACCGTTAAACATAAATTAATGCCAAAAGTTGCCGCCAAACTTGCTTCCGCCTTTAACCGCAAAGTCTCACCAAACATCGCTGATTCTCAGAAGAAAGACGGTTTACTCGCCCTACGTGAGCTCGCCATGTATCTCAGTCAAGAAGGTGCTAGAAATAATAATGACAGTATACCATTTGAAGACAGACTCAACCCAAATATTGACATTTTCGAAGGCAAAGACCCAGAAATCCTCCGCACCATCATGCAATACGGCGAAGTCCTGTCTCAACTCACTAAAATAGAATCTAAAGAGCCTCTCACTAGCGATTCACTCACTCAAAGCGAACACGCTGCCGTCAGCGAACTACAAGAACGTCTCCGCCTGCTTGAACGTCGCCTAGAAATCGACCGTAATGATAGTGATATTACTACTATCAACCAAAACATCCGTGATCTCTACGCAACTTCCAACATGACCATGGATCGCTTCTGCCAAAATATCCACGACTACTATGACGATAACCAGCATCTCCGCACCCATCTTGAAGATGTTGACCAAATTCTCGAGCGTTATATGAATGGCACTGCTCCAGACTCTGATAACTTCTATGACCTTCAGGCTAGCACTGGTGGCAGTATCGAAGAGCTCTGCGACGAACTCTGCCGTTTCAACGAAGACCACTATTACTAATATCTAATTTCACACTAATTTCATCCTTGCTTTTTAAGATTTTGGTTGTAAAATTATTACATAAGCACCATGCAAGACTGGAGGCTAGGATTTTGATACACCGAAGATAAAAACAAACTTAAAATTTCACAAATTTCCCAAAAATCCTTCCACAAACACTGCCAAATATGTTAAAATAGAAATATGGCAACATACAAAGTTCCGCAAGACGTTGAGGCGGATGACAAGTTATTGGGCCCATTCAGTTTTCGTCAATTCATTTATTTAATGATTTGTTTGGGTTGTATTATGCTAATGGTGGGATTGTTTCAGATATTTCCTTTACTAGCAGTTATCCCAATTCCAGTAATAATCTTTTTTGGTGCGCTCGCTTTACCGCTCAAAAAAGACCAGCCAATGGAAACTTATCTCGCAGCATTAGTTTCGTTTTATTTTAAACCCAACAAACGTTTCTGGATACCAGGACAACGCGAGTCCACTATTATCATTACTAATCCTAAAAAAGTCGAACCTTCTCGCATCCGCAATATCACCGAAGAAGAAGCAGGGCATCGTCTCTCCTTCCTCGCAGACATTGTTGATACCGAAGGCTACGCTATTAAATCCGCTAACAACTCCATGCGCGACGAATTTTATACTGAAGCTTACAATACCACTGATATGTTCGATAGCGCCAATGCTACCACCTTAAGAAACCTTATCACCGAGGAACAACAGCAACGCCATGCTGCTGCAGTTGACCAAATGCGCGCCGCCATTGCCAATTCTGAATACAACCAAGAAAACCGTACTGCTAATTTCTTCCCGGCAAACCAAAGAGTAATTCAGCCACGCAGCGGTTTTAGCACCTCCTCTGGCAGTATTTATAATACTAATTCCGTCAATTTCTCTGGCTCTATGGCTAATATTGATAACTCTTCTACCATCGTCCAGCCAATCTATCCGACTCAACCAACCGCTCCAGTTAATAACCAGATGCGCGAGTTAGCCAACAATCCTGATTTTTCCATTGCTACTATTGAACAACAAGCCAACCGTATTGCTCAAACCCAAAATAATAACTCTAATACGTCAAACTAAGGAGTTTTATGAACCCACAAAACAATAATCAAGCAAAAAATGGCGTATACCAACAATTACCTAATCAAACTACCCAAGCGGCAGGTCCTACACCACCTCCAGTTGGCATGACTCCTTATTTTGCAGCCGCTGGACCAAGCACCACTTCACAGGTCGGACAAACTGCACAGGCGGTTTACAATCGCAATCAACCACTTAGCTCCGCCCAGGTCAATTATCAACCTACTCCTACCAATCCTAACCAAGTTCAACAACTTCAACAGATTACACCGCAACCAGAACCAGCACAATCAATTGCCACCAACGCTAATGCTAACGCTACTATCCCCCATGTACCAGATAATCCAATTTCTACGCAGTCTACTTTGCTAATCTCTGAACTTCGTGATGGACTCGTCATTATGAAAGACGGTTCTTTTCGTGCCGTTGTCGCCTGTCAGTCTATCAACTTTGATTTAATGTCATCTACCGAACGCGAAGGCGTAGAGTATAGCTATCAGAGTTTCTTAAACTCACTAACTTTCACAATCCAAATTCTCATTCGCTCCCAACGAGTTGATATTGCTCCGTATATTGATAAACTTGCCAAAATGCGCCGTGATAATGACAACATGCTCCTAGGTGTTTTGATGGACGATTATCTTGCCTTCATTGAAGACCTATCACGCGAAGCTAATATTATGGATAAGTCATTCTTCATTGTCATTCCATACTACACTTCCGCTGACCAAGAAAAAGATCTCGAACAAGGTAAAAACTTCTTCAAAACTTTTGGCAAAGGTAAAACTCCAGAAGTCACTCGCATCAGCCGTGACAGTTATAACAAAGCTATTGATGCTATGAATAGCCGGGTTGAAACTGTTATTTCCGGACTCTATGCTATCGGTATTCAATCCGTTAGACTAAACACACGCGAACTCAGCGAATTGTATTATAACTTTAATAACCCTGATACAGCAGTACGAGAACCATTAGTAGATTTCTCAAAACTCGCCACCATGTATGTTAGAAAGGGAGAAAGGTAAGCCATGGGTAAAAAGAAAGCCACCAAAGCACAGCTAAGCGCTGCCGAAATCGCAGCTCAATCTCAAGCTACCGAAGACGCCGAAGTTCAGCGCGCCTTTGAACAAGGTATTACCACTCTACGCGATTTAATTTCTCCAAGTTCTATTGAGATCCACTCCGGTTATTTCCGTCTTGGCACTAAATATGGTCGCACCATATATATATATGGTTATCCGCGCATGCTCTACACCGGCTGGCTCTCACCGCTAATCAATATTGACGAAGTGCTTGATGTCTCGATGTATGTTTATCCTGTCGAAACCCAAGTAATTATGAAAAACTTACGCAAAAAAGTTACCCAGCTTGAAGCTAGCTATCAAGTTAATGCCGAAAAAGGCAAAGTTCGCGACCCCGAACTCGAAGCTGCTATTACCGACGCTGAAGAATTACGTGACAAATTGCAAGTAGGTGCCGAAAAGTTCTTCCGCTTTGGCCTCTACGTCACTTTGTGGGCTGATTCTTTGGACGAACTCAACTTTGTTCAGCATAAAGTCGAATCTATGCTTGGGCAGCAAATGGTTTTCTCCAAAGTTGCTAGTGCCCAACAAGAACAGGGAATGAACAGTGTCATGCCACAATGCACCGATCAACTGCAAATTCGTCGCAACATGAACACCGGCGCTATCTCCACCAGTTTTCCATTCACTTCTGCCGACCTTACTCAAGAAAAGGGCATTCTTTATGGCGTTAATATGCATAATAACGGCCTTGTGATTTTTGATAGATTCAGTCTGGAGAACGCCAACTTAGTTGTTTTCGCTAAATCTGGTGCTGGTAAATCTTTTGCCGTGAAACTTGAAGCTTTGCGCTCCATGATGATTGGTTCAGAAATTGTCATTATTGACCCAGAGAACGAATATCAAAAAATGTGCGACGCCGTAGGTGGTAGCTATATCCGTCTAAGCCTAAATTCCGATGTCCGCATCAATCCGTTTGATTTACCGAAAGTAATTGATTCCGAAGATGCGAACGATGCCTTGCGATCGAATCTAGTTACTTTGCATGGCTTGTTTAGACTAATGCTTAGCGGTAGTGACGGCAACGCCGGTCTCAGTGCCGCCGAAGAAGCTGACCTTGACCAAGCCCTTATTGATACTTATGCTCGTGTCGGTATTACTAGCGACCCCCTTACTCACCGCGGTACCCCACCAACTATCCTTAACCTTTATGATACTTTAGTACATATGGGTGGCACCGGCCCACAACTCGCCCAGCGACTACGCAAATATACTTCTGGTACTTTTGCCGGTATTTTCTCTCAACAAAGCAATGTTGATATTAACAATCAAATGGTTGTCTTTAATATTCGCGACCTCGAAGACGAACTTCGCCCAGTTGCTATGTATATTGTACTCAGCCACGTCTGGAATATTGTTCGTGCCGAACAGAAACGTCGCTTACTCATCGTTGACGAAGCCTGGCAACTTATGAAGTATGAAGATTCTGCCAACTTCCTCTTTAGTCTAGCCAAAAGAGCTCGTAAATATTACCTTGGTTTAACTACAATTACTCAAGAAGTGGAAGATTTCATGAGTAGTAAAATGGGTCGTGCCATTGTGGCCAACTCTTCGATGCAACTTTTCCTCAAACAATCTCCATCCGCAGTAGATATTTTGGCCGACGTTTTCAAGCTTACTAGTGAGGAAAAGAAGCGTCTCTCCAACTTCCCGATTGGGCAAGGCTTATTCTTTGCCGGTAATAACCATGTCCATATTCAAATTATCGCCTCCGAAACCGAAGAAGGATTAATCACCACTAACCCAGGAGGTCGTCGCTAGTATTATGTCTGCCACTGACATCCTAAGACATGCCGAGAACAATGCGCTTCGCGTAGCCCAAGCGCCCCATTTGGCATACGAACTGGCAGGTGCCGGTGGTTATGGCAATATTGGCCTAGGCAGTGGCGATGATTTTGTTGAGCATGATGGTTTTCTAGAGAATAGTAACGATAGAAGCAAAGGTTTTTATAGAGGCAACGATAATTCCGACTCTAGTGGATCAAAAACCCAATTCAACTTCAAGTCCAAACAAAAAGGGAAACTCAAAAAAACTATTGCCGGCATCGTCATTGGCACTTTAATCGGTGGCGCCACTTTTCTCGGTAGCTCAAATACTATTTTACCACAAGCTATGCTTAGCCAATTTAACATTGAAGCAAATCCCCAAGAAACTAGCCTTAGCACTCGTTTTTCATCGATTACCGGTTACCTACTCAAAAAAGGCGGAGGCGGTGACGGAGCAACATTTGTCAAAAAATATCAACTCACTCCGGAATTAACCGAAAGCTTCACTTCTAATGGTTTTGTTGTCAATAAATCCGGTTCTCAACTAACCCTCACTTTAGGCGATACTGTTGTTGATGGCAATAACTTCCGCTCCGTCTACAATAATAATGTCGAATTTCGCGATGCTTATTCCAAATCTGTTAATCCTCGCGCTAACAGTTTCTTCGACAAAGCCGCCAACGCTTTTTACCAACTCAAACTCAAAATCTCTAGAAATATTTTCAAAGATTACAAAGAGACTAGCGACCCAGACGCAAACAAAAAACTTTATAATGAAACCCGCAGTAAAAGTTTTGATGGTGATTCAGCCGACACTGTCACTGCTGGCAAAACTAATAAAGAGGTTCAAGAAGTTGACGAGAATGGTCCTATTACTAACGATGACGGTTCACCTAAAATGACCACTGTCGAAGAAGTAGATAGTAATTCCACTACTACTTCAAGTAACTCCACTAAAATCGAAGCACGTTCTAAAGCTCGTAGTTATATCGAAGGAGTTGCTAGCAAAGTTTCTGGCGCCTCTTTAGCCGCAGGTGGCGTCTGCATGCTTCTCAAAACCGCCACTGCCGTCTCACTTGCCATATCTGCCATGGATATGTATCAATCTATACGTACTGCTATGCAAATTGCAGAAAGTCCAAGCAAGGCCATCGCTGGCGAAGGGGAAACCAGTGCTATTCATGAAACCGCCAAATTACTCACCGAACCAGCACATAGTGAAACTAGCGATCTCAATAATATTACTATTAATGGTAGCGGCGATAATATTACTACCGAAGCTGGCATTATTGAAGAAAATAAAGCTCCAATTGAATCCGAAGGCTTTCAACTGATGCTTGCTGGCGCCGCACCTAACAAACAAAAAGTTGATAACTACTCGATTGAAAAAACTCAAAAATCCATCCTTTCTACTTTTGCTTCAGCCGGCATGAATACAGTCAATGAATGCGCTATGAATAGTCTCGTTGGCGGTATCGCCTCTATTGCCGTTACGCTTGCTGCTGGTCCTATCAAAATTACCGCTTCTTACATTACCAAAACTGTCGCCACTATCACCGCCAGTGTCTTTCTTGCCGGGCTAATTTCTTTCCTCATTCCAAAAGTTGCAGACATGTTCTCCAACCCAGTCGAAAATTTAGTTGGTGTTGCACTTGGTGAAGAAATCCCTAAGGGTATTGCAGCAAGTAATTTCCTCAACGGTCAAGTTTCAAGCGCCAACGGGCCAACCAATGCCGAAGAGGCACTAGCTTATAACCGCGAAACTGAGACCCGTCTCGCCCTCGAAGCTGAAATTGACCGTCTTAACCATAGCCCATTCGATATTACTAACCGCAATACTTTCTTTGGTAGTATTGCCTACAGTCTACTCCCAATCATGACCACTCATCAATCTTCCGGAATATCCGGTATGACCACTATCACTACTGCCACTTCCAAAGCGGTCGCATCACTAACTGGCAGTGTTTACGCTTCCGGCGAGGGCTCTAATTATTCTACTACTTTCGGCAATTGTCCAAATCTCGCAAAAATTGATGCCGTTGGCGATATCTATTGCAATGCTATTAGGGTCTCCGACACTAGTACGCTTTACATCACCCCAGACGACCCTACTTATCAAGAAGTTGTCAATAAATCCATCGACTGCGATAGCGAAGGAAATTGTAGTGTTATTAAAGATTCCAATCTCGCGCTCTATATTACTCACTGCATGAACCGCGAATCACCAATTGGCGTCCTCGATAGTAATATCCTTGACAGTCTCAAGAAAACTTCCAAACTCGGTAGCGCCGCTGTTATCGCTGGTGGCATTCCAATCGTTGGTGATATTATGAGTATCTTAGATGGAATTGACGAGCTTGACCCAGAAAATCAAGCTTGGGCTGATAGTGGCATCTGCACCAACAGCCCTACTAATCCATACTGGGATAAAGAATTCAAATATTATCAACGTTACCTTGAAGATATGCGCGTTCTAGAGGACCTTGGCGTCCCAGGTACCGATGTCAGCGCACGTTTTATGGAAGAATACTATCGCGAACACCCGCTAGACGAATCTCCTTCCGGTTATCTTGCCAGAATTTCCGGACTCAGCAAAGATGACGCCGAAACCGTTATTGCCCTAGTCGAATACTATGACTTTATTAAAGACTACGACCCTAGCAGTCGCATCGCTATGGAAGGTGGAATTATCAAAACCGCTACTCAAATTGTAGATAACATTGAAAATGAAAAAAATTGGCACTATGAAAATAATAATGTTGATAGTCATACACTCAAAACTATTATCGCTCAACAAAATATTATCTACGCCGACTTACGCAACCGGAGTTATGCTGTATGATTTTTGAACACGACAAACTTAGTAGCCGCGTCAAATTCTGTTTCTGGGCAATCTTCACTATTATTATCGCTTATGTTTTTGGTATTTCTTCCGTCTGGGCTACTCCTAACCTAGACGACATCCGTCGTAGCTGTCAACAATCTAATGCTTGCTACTATAATTCGATGGGAAATACTTCATGCGTCAATGATTTTGCCCCTGAGCTACCTGGCGATAGTAATGAAGCAAAAGTATGGAATTATTTTGTTAGCGCCAACATATCTAAGGTGTCCAACAATCCTGCTGTTATCGCCGGAATCCTAGGGAATATTTACATAGAAACCGGTGGCACTTTCAGTCCCTTTGCAGGAGGAAGCAGTTATTTTGGCCTAATTCAATGGTTAAAAAAAGACAACACTGCTTTTTACGATGAATTAACTACTAAAGTTGGCGATTACTGGGGACAAGGTAATATTCCAGAAGATAAAATCAACGAAGCTATTCAAATGGAGTTAGACTACTTAACTAAAGACTATGGCGCTTTTCAAACCTTTCTTAACAATATAGACCAAGTTGACAACACAACTGGTGCCAAAGGCGCAGAAAGTTACGCTGATTTATTCCTAGTAACCGTAGAAAGAGCAATTGAAACCCCAAAAGTTCCAGGTACACCTATCAATGATTCTCAGGCTCAATCCCTTGCAACTAGTGCTAGATATCAAGGAGCCCAAGAACGCCGCCAACACGCCGCCGAAATATATAGAGATTCCAGTGAATTTTCCTCCTCTGACGGAACCTCAACTGGTACAAAAATAATCGGCACTGGAAATCTAAATGCTATCCGCCAAGCAAAAAACGCTAATAAGCAAAGCGGGGATTTAAGCAAACTCAGTTTTTCCGACAAAGAAGAATCAGAGATGAAAACCCTTCTCGAGACCTTTGGTGACTTAGCCTATCAAACCGGCAAAGCCGCCGGTGTGCCATGGATTGCTATCTTAGTTCAAGGTCGCTACGAAGACGGCAAAGCTGCATGTGGTCAAAATAATTATTGGGGTATTGGCTGTTATACCGGCACTAAAGAAGGGGAAGCCGCCGTGCAAGCAGCAAACGTCGGCGAGGGCTTTGTTAAATATGCCGAAACAGTCACTAATGGTAGACATAATCAAGCCGTTGGCGAACATGATCCTATCAAGTATCTTGAAAAACTTGGACCAACATGGGTTCAAGGTAGTTTAGCCGGATCAGGCTACTCTGACATCAACGGCATGAAAAACTCTGTAAAAGCTCTCAAAAAATACATTAGCACACCGGAAGGTCAAGCTATTGTTAAAACTTTTGGCAATTATACCGGAGTTGACCCTTACAGCGACGGCTCAAACGTCACATGGATTGGCGATTCCATCTCTGTCAGGTCAGAGTCAGAAATCAAAAAACTCCTTCCTAAAGTTGACCTCGACGCAAAAGTCGGACGCACTGCTCAACAAGGGCTAGATATTCTTAAACAGCTCAAAAAAGATGACAAACTTCGTAATATCGTAGTTTTTGCTCTAGGTAGCAACGGGAGTATTGATGAAAAACTCGCCCAAGAAGTGATTGACACTGCCGGCTCAGACCGCACTATTGTCTTTGTTACCAACGCTTCCAGAAGTAGCCAAAGCGACAATCCACGTTACCCACAATACGACCAACATAATACTCTCTTCAACTCTTTAAGCGACGGAGAACACGTCTTGGTAGCTGATTGGGCGGGTGCCGTAGCGCAAGACCTAGAAAAATATCTAGTCGTTGACTCCGATGGCAAAGTTGACGTCCACCCAAGCGATGAAGGCGCTAAACTTTTTGCCGAAACCATCAATTCTGTAATCAATAGTAATCTACAAATCGAAAACTCACCAGAGCTATGCGACAATAGCACTGTCTCGCACAGTCCTTACGATAGCGATGAAGTTCCTCAATATTTTCAAGGAGACTATCCAAACTCACCTTTTGGTAATAGTACCGTAGCAAAAGCTGGTTGTGGCCCTTCCTCTTTTGCCATGATGGCAACCGTACTAAAGGGAAAAAGAATTCTCCCAGATGAAGTCGCCAGCATTAGCGGCCAATACTACGTTCCTGGCTCAGGTAGCAGCTGGGGTATTACCCAATTTTTAGCCGGCTATTATGGACTTCAATATAAAAATATCAGCACTTCCTGCGACAAAGTTATAGAGACTATCAATCAAGCTCTAGAAGACGGTTGGATGATTCACACGTCCGGAGGATCTAGAAGTACAGCAAAAATGCCTTTCACGTCTAAACACTATATTGGTATCACCGCCGTCAATGACGCTGGACAATGGTATATAGCCGACTCAGCTAGCCGCACTACCGGTCGCTCTAATAAGTGGTACGATCCTCAAGATGTGCTTGTTGGCATAAATTGTAATAATATTCATGCAATAAGGTAGTAAAAACCATGTATCCAACTCAGCCTAATACTAATAATTCTTATCAATCAAACACAAACGACTCAGAAAATCACGATTTTCATGACAAAATCCGCGAGAATCCACGCCGCACCCTAGCCATTATAATAGGGGCTATCATTCTTATCTTTACTATCATTGGATTAGTCTTATATGGTATTTTTAATCGCTACGATGACGCTACAGACCAAATTCCAGAAACTGCTCCTATTCCAGCCTTTGAACATCGTTACCTTTTAGAGGGATCGCTTGGTCTAAATCTATCCAATTCAGCCATGCTTGACATTGGAAATGTTATTGTTAATAACGAAGAACTTAACTCTGCCCCCCACGAAAACACTAACGACGTAGACAACATTTATCCTGTCGACCTGGCAGAGGATTCATACCGCATTCTAGATAAAAATAGTTCTACTCCAACCTACAAAATTGACCTCAAAACATCTGATGGTCGCACCTATACTTTTCACGCACGCACCGACAATAGTACTTATATGATAACAGTGCTAGACCGCACCGACAATGATACTATGCCAGACCATGTTTTCATTTATACTAATGCTGAAGATTCCTCCAAGGATGATCTCGACAAAACCGCCACAGATTGGGCCAAATTACTCAAATTAACCGACCCCATCGTCAAATATTCGCCCTTCCCAGCATCCTGACTATTTTAGCAAATTTCTGCCCAATCTGCCACAAATTCGCAATAACTACTACCTTCTATTGCAAATTTTTGCCAAAATGGCAGATTTCCGCAATTTAGAACTAAAATCTTAGCTTATCCACATCCTGTGGAAAACCCACAAACTTTTCCACAATACCTATATCATTTGTGCAAAACCACACAATTCTCCAAATCATTCTCACTACCAATCGAGGTGAGGACAATCTGGTTTTCCACAAAGTTTTTCACTAAACATCTTTGTCTTTTTTCATCTAGCTCAGAAAAAACATCATCTAACAAAATTACTGGTTTTTGTCGCAAAACCCCTACCACAAGCTCCGCTTCAATAAACTTCAACGCTATCACTAGGGAACGAACCTCGCCCCTACTTGCTGAGCCATCTGCTTTTACCCCATTAAACACAAACTCATAATTATCCCGATGCACCCCAAAGCTCGTGTGCCCTAGTAGACGGTCCTTCTCAAAATCTTGTGTCAACTGCCGGAGGAAACTACTCTCCGCTTCCACTGCTGTGTCATAATTGACCTGAATCTCATCGCTATTATCCGCAATCGATCGATAGGTTTCAGTAATTTTTTCATTAATAAGTTCAATCATTTTCTTTCTACCGCTATAAATCTCGCAACCATATTTTGCTAGCATCACGTCCCAAGAAAACAAACTCTGTGCATCTACCGTTTCTTGTTTTAATAACTCATTACGCTGACGCAAAGCCTTCTCATAGCGCGTCACTGCTGCACTATATGTCTCTGATAGCTGCCCAAACACCCGATCAAAATAAGTTCGCCTTCGCGTTGGGCTAGATCCCACCAACCCTAAATCCGATGGCTCGAATAACACAATGGGGTATTTATTTTTCTTTGGCAGTCGCCGCGTTTTCTTATCTTCTACTAAAAATTCTTTTTTCTCGCCATCAAACACCACCACTACTTTTTTACCATCTAAATACTCCAATTCCACTCGGTAAAATTCTGCTTCGCGTCGCAAAATTTCTTTATCCACTGCCCGAAAACTTTTCCCTTGCAAAGCTTCATAAATCGCTTCCAACAGGGAAGTTTTACCCGAGCCATTCTCACCTACAATTTTCGTGGTATTTTGTCGCAAATCCAACAAAAAGTTTTCATGACTCCGAAAATTCCTAATTCCCACACTTTTGATAATCATAAAATTCGCCCAACTTTGTTTTAGCCTATCTCCAACTTTGTCTTCATAACTTTTGTAATATTATCATCCCTTCAGCGGCATCACAATATGCACATAATTATCTCTCACTCCGCCATCATCCACACCTCTTAACACTACTGGATCTAATCGATTCGCAAACCCAAACTGCACTTTCTTACCACTAAGAGCATTGAGCGCATCTAGTAAAAACCTTGAGTTGAGCGTCACCTTACCATTTTCTGTTACTTCTGTTTTAATCTCAGAACTATTCTCACCATATTCATTCGCCACTGCTGCCACTACAAACTCGCCACTTTCGGCCCGTGTTTCACACACCACACTACCACCAACTTCCTTCGCAAAAAGCGCCGCGACTTTGGTAATACGCACCAGCTCCGATTTATCAAGTTCTACTGTGATATCGCTTTGTTTCGGAATTAATTGCCGATAATCAGGGAACGAGCCGTCAATCAACTTTGAAGTAATTTCTACTTCACCCAACCTAAATCGCACCTGCGTGTCATCAATTAATACTTCAATACTACCTGTATCATCGCTTAGTGATGATAACACCTCTTTCAGCGAGCTCACCGGTACAATCGCTTTGACTTCTGCTTCTATCTTATCTGCTAATTTTCTCTCTGCTAACCTATATCCATCTGTCGCCGCCAAATATAACGCATTTTCAAAAGTATTAAAATACACTCCTGTCAACGCTGGACGCGTTGTATCCATACTGGCCGCCATAATCACTTGTGACAAACCCGCCTTAAAATCATCTGCCACAACCTCAAATTTCACTACCTTATTCTCATCAATCCCTGGAAGCTCCGGAAAGTCATCCGCTAGTGCTCCATTAATTGTAGATTTAAAACCTTTCGCCTCAGCAATCACTTTATCGCCTTCACCGACAAGTTTTACCATTCCACCTCTAGGTAAGTTGCTTACAAAATCTGCAATCAATTTCGCTGGCACTGTTACCACGCCATTTTTACTATCGGTAACTGGTAAATAACTAACAATTGCCATATCCAAATTGGTAGTTGTCAAACTCACCCTATTCTCATCTACTCTTATAAGGACATTATTTAAAATCGGTAACTGTGCTTTCGCTCCGGCTGCTACTTTACTGACGATATTTAATGCTTTCGCTAACTTGTCCTGTGCAATATTAATCTCCATAATTTTCTTTCCTCTAATATATTAGTAGTAGTTGTAGTAGGCCCTGTGGAAAATGTGTAAAACTCTTATTTTACCCCTGTTATTTGGCTGTGAAAAACCTTCTGCAAAACTTTCCACACTTATTCGCAAATTGTGTAAACTTATCCACAAAACTGTGAAAAACTCACTATCATGAGCGCCTGTGCAAAACAAATCCACAAACTTTCCACACACTTTTGCGCACCTTTTTTCACAACTTTTCCACAAACGGCGTGCACTAAACAGACTTACAAAAAAGTAAATACCTCCAAAACCGCTATTCCTTCCGACAAAGCCGACCGCTTTCATTTCTACCTTTCTCCTACCCATACAACTTATCTCTAATCGCCGCAATTTGGTCGCGCAAACCAAAGTTTAGCTTTAAATCTTCAGTAATCTTCTTCACTCCGTGCATTACCGTGGTGTGATCTTTTACCCCCACTTCAAGTGCAATCTTCGGCGTACTCATCCCAAGCTCCTTAGACAAAATATACATCGTCACTTGTCTAGCGTTTTTAATGTGCGCCACTCTACTCTTGCTACACATTTCTTTAGGAGTTAAATCGTAGAATTTTGCTACCTTGTCTACTACTTGTTTGGCTGAGACTGTCTTCGTCTGCCCACTGCGATTAGCACTCACGTAGCCTTCGTTAATAATTTGTAGTGGTGTCATGCCTTTTAAGTCCGCTACCGCCAACAATCTCTCGAACTCTCCCTCAAGATCGCGAATATTCGTTTTAACATTTTCTGCCAAGTACTCGATTGCTTCATCTTCGATTTCCACCCCGCGATACTCCGCTTTTGATTTCAAGATTGCACATTTATCTTCAAATTTCGGCAACTGCAAATCGTATGCTCCCGCCCAAGTTAATCTTGAAGCCAGCCTTTCATCTACAGATTTAATCTGATTTGGTAGACGATCCGAAGTTACAATAATATGTTTATTTAATTGATATAAATCATTAAAGATATCAAAGAATTCCGCCTGTGACGCATCTTTATTCATAATCATTTGGAAATCATCGATGATCAACATATCAAGTTTTTTAAATTTCTGATGAAACTCGTCGCCTCGTTTATTCTTAATTGAATTAATGAAATCCGCATAAAAACTAGAAATTGGCGTGTAAAGAACTTTAAGCTTAGGGTCTTTTCTGAGCAGTTCATTGCCAATTGCTTGTACTAGGTGCGTTTTACCTAATCCTGGACCGCCATACAGAAAGAATGGATTAAACTTTTCCCCTGGCGATTCAATAATATTTCGCGCCACGCTCACTGCTAAATCATTGTTTGAGCATACTACGAAATTATCCAAAGAATATTGTGGGTTCAAACCTGTCTGCAGGGAATTAAGTAGTCGTGATTCCTTTAAACTCGAGACTGGAGCTGTATCATTAATGTTTACTGGCTTACTCTGCGCCGTTATTCGCGACCGCGATTTCGTACTCGCTGTTGCATTAACAACATAATTAATTTTATTTACCTCAATGCCATTATTTATTAAAGCATCTCGGATAATATTATTATATTTTACTTCCAACTGTTTCGTTTTAAAAACGTTTGGCACTCCAATTTCCACTATGCCATCTTCTACCGAGTTTAACTCTGCGCCAGTGAACCATGTCAAAAACTGTTCCTTGGGTATCATCTGCTCTATTTCGGCCAGCACAACCTTCCAAATATCAGCCACCTTCCTAAGTACCTCCTTTTTCTATCTCAATTATACCAAATCCTGAGTGACTTTTCCACAGTTTTATTTTTTGAATTTCTGTGACATAATAACTTCGTTTACAACAGATAGCTACTTTTCCACAGGTTCGGATAATCTCTAATAAAATGTGGAAAACTTCTTGAAAAATGTGGAAAACTGGAGTATACTAGAACAAGTATATTGAATAAATTAAAGCAAGAGAGAATTAAATTATGCCTAAAAGAACTTATCAACCACACAAACGCCAGCGCAGTCGAGAGCATGGCTTTATGAAGCGCAATAGTAATAAATCAGGAAAGCAAGTCCTCAAGAGGCGCCGCATTAAGGGGCGCGCACGTCTTGCTATTTAATACGAGGCTCTAAGCTTCTATCAAAAAGTTTATTAAACGCAAGAACATGTTTATTGGCCACCTAGCCATGATTCTCTTTAGAAACACGGCTAGACTCAATGTTTTGATATCTAGAAAAGTGTTGTAAAAATTACAACACTTTTTTAATGCTAAAGAAGATTCTGATGATATAATATAAGTGTCTTACGTTGTTATCGATTATTTTTTAATTTTTGTATAACATAAATTAGTACTACTTAATGTATTTTTGAACCAAAAGAGCGATATCGCGGACAATGGTTTAAAAGTACATCTTTGATAGTACTAATCGATTGTAAACGGCGTAAGACACCCCCGCGGTGTCGCTTTTTGTTATAACAAAGTCTAATCGGCCTTAGACTTTCTACCTCTTATAATAAAGTAGCGACACTTGCCAGGGTGTCTAATACTAAAAGTAATTGATCATGGAGGTAAATATACGTATGATCAAAAAATATCAATTTGTTAACATTGGTGGTAGTGTTGGCGTAGTCTGTCTACTAGCTTTGTTATGCTGTGCTATTAATCCATCTACTCTGGATAATACCAGTGCTATGAGCGAAGCTAGTGATGATATGCTAATGTCGCTGGACGTCGATATTAAGCCTACTATCTCGATTGCAATTGAGCAACCACAACTTGCTATGGAATTTACACCTAATTCTACGGCTAAGTTTGACGCTAGAAGTAGCAAAATCACTATTTCTACTAATAATACCGACGGTTACAAACTCATGATGTCTGCAGTAGACAAAACCTCTTCCGCACTAATTAACTCTAATCAGACTGGGGAGATTGCTAGTATTGCTGCTGATAATATGCTTGCAGAAAATTTTGCAGCCAACACTTGGGGCTACGCTTTTACTAGTGGCGAAATAACTCTAGGCGAGGCGACTCGGTATAATAAAGTTGACTCTATGCTCGATCTAGAACTGGCTAATATCACGACTGGTTCTAGTAATACTGATATTGCTGACGTTTATACTCTAGGCTTTGGCGCAAAGGTGAATACTGATATTCCTGCTGGCAAATATAGTAAAGAAATGATTATTTCTGCGTCACTAATCCTCTGAAACTCCGCGCACTTGCTGACTTGACCTACATGCAAGACATGCGCACTGAATACTGCGCACAGACTCCTGTAGAACCCGCTAGCGGCTCCACAAAACAACTAATTGACATACGCGATGGTAAGAAATATTGGGTGACAAAACTGAAGGACGAAAATTGCTGGATGACTCAAAATCTGGATTATGATATTACTGACCAGCGCATCAGCAGTGGCTCAATTAACCCAGCCAACACGGATATTGCCTACACTTGGAACTACGACAGCGAGTATCCACCTCGCCCAACTATTACGAATAATGATTTTGGACCAGAAGATTACACTAATCCTAATGCTACTTATAGCTGGGATGTAGGGGAGTATATGATTGCAGATTCAGCAACCAATGCCACGAGTTGCGGTACTATTCCTAGTGGTACGCAACCCATCAATAAAAATTGTAATCGCTTGCAGTTATATGACAATAACGCTGAAAATGCGCACTATTTGGTGGGGAATTATTACCAATTTAATACCCTTACTGCTGGGTCTGGAGATATCGGCGAAAACCAGCAGTCTACTAGTTCGATTTGTCCGAAAGGCTGGACATTAGCCAGGAATCATGGTAGTGGGTCTTATGCTGACTTGGCTAAAGAATATAGCGCTATGCTTGATCAGGATGGGTCAGTAATCATTCTTACTCAAGCTCCACTTTATTTTACGCGTGCTGGTTTTCTAAACCTCTCCTCTCAGCCTAAACTTTTGGGCGAAGTTGGCAATTATGGTTATTATCGTACTAATGTTGTAATATCTTCTACTATTGCTACCTTTCTGGGCTTTTTTGATTCTTCAAAGATGTATGTTTACGCCGAAGCTGCCAAGAGTGCTGCAATGTCGGCTCGCTGTGTCGCTCGGTAATGTTTACTAATTTTTTTGCATTTTCTGAGTTCTTATGCTACAATAATAATATGTTATCACAAAAATACCGCTTCCATTCCCGCGGTGGGGTCAGATATACTTATCAAAAGGGGAAAACTATTCGCACGCAGAATATCTCTTTGATTTTTGCCACTAACACTCGTCACCATCAGCGCTTCGGGGTAGTGGTATCCAAAAAAGTTCTCAAGTCTGCTGTCGGTCGCAATCGTATTCGTCGTCGTGTTTATGAGGCAATTCGTCTTGAGTTGCCTCATTTTCGCAATCACTTAGATTGTCTTTTTGTGATTTATAATAAATCTGTTGCCAAGATGCCATTCTCCGAGCTACGCGCTCAAGTACGTGATTTACTTGGTCAAGCCGTCACCCATCTCTAGATTTTTGTGCTCACCTATGCTATAATTGAGACATGTTTGAGTTAATTGATTTTATAATCGTACGCCCGATTACAAATATTTTGTTTGTGATTTATGGTTTTGTAGGCGACTTTGGTTTGGCGATTATTTTATTCACCGTGTTAGTAAAGATTTGTATGTGGCCTTTGATTAAGCGTCAACTTCACCAGACTAGGTTAATGCGCAAAATTCAGCCACAACTTGCCGAGATTAAGAAGAATTGTAATGGTAATCGTCAGATGGAATCTCTTCAAATGATGGATTTATATAAGCGAAATAACATTAAGCCTTTCCGTTCGATGCTAACCCTGATTATCCAGCTACCAATTTTTATTGCTCTCTACACAGCGGTTCGCGTAATGGTACTTCCAACTACTTCTGATAATCTTGACATCCGAGCATACCCTGTGGTGCGCGACCTTGATAATATTAAAGATGTAATTGCCAAGCAACAGACTTTTCTCGCTGAAGAGAGTGAAGGTGGTGAGGCTGCCGAGCAGGCCGAGAAAGAATACGATTTTCACCCCAAGCTTTTTGGCGTTGTTAACCTAGATGTCCGTGCCGGTTTTACTTCGTATAGTTCAGTGGCAATTCTGCTTTTTGCATTGGCTTCTGCAGGTACGCAATATTGGATTTCCTCGCAACAGCTACCATCCAAAAAATCAGAGAAGTCTCGTACTTTCCGTCAGTTATTGCAAGAAACAGCCGATGGCAAAGAGCCAGACCAAGCTGAAATGAACGCTATCATGTCTCGCCAAATGAGCAAAATGATGCCAGTTATGCTCCTTCTTGTCATGATTAATCTTCCTGGTGCGCTGGTATTTTATTATTTTGTGAGCAATATTTTTACTGGCGTCCAGCAAAAATATATTTTGAGTAAAAGTGAATCCGAGATGGAAATCTCCGCCGATAAGAAAATTATTCGTGAGCTTAATAAGATTGAAGAAGCCGAGGTAATTACTAACAAAAAGTCTGGCACTACTATTACACATATTTCTGCAAAATCGTCCAAGAAACAGCATAAGAAAAAAGGGAGAAAATTATGAATAAAGACGAATCAATTCGCTTTGCTACTAAATTTTTAGAAGATTTATTATCTTTCTTTGGGATTAATGTAGCCGTTGACTCAACTCTAGATGACGAAGTTATCCAGTTGTCAATTCCGTCTACTTCTATGAACTCGTTGTTGATTGGTCGCGATGCTAACAATTTGCGTGCCTTGCAGCACACCGTGTCTTCAGCACTGGTAAGTCGAGACGGGGAATTAACCCGTGTTAATGTCGATGTGGCAGACTACAAGCGTCAGCGCGCTGACCGTATTGCTGATCAAGCGGAGGATTGGATTCGCGAGGTACGCACCACGGGAGCGCCGAAGCGACTCAATCTGAATGCCGCTGATCGTCGGATTGTTCATAAAGTAGCCCAAGATTATTCTGACATTAAAACTCATTCCGAGGGCGAAGGGCGTGCCCGTCAGCTAATTATTGAGAAAACTAAATAAGCATAGAATTAAGCATAAAATAGAGTATTGCATGGTTAATACTCTATTTTTGGCAGCGGAGAGAAGCGCCATAAATACGGTCATTGCCTACATTTGGATAAATATGGCTCG
>CAZVTE010000003.1:0-23085 GCA_964629705.1 uncultured Candidatus Saccharibacteria bacterium
GTTCGAACCAACGACCAAGCGGTTATGAGCCGCCTGCTCTAACCCCTGAGCTACACCCCCATAATTTAATATAAAACTGCTCTAATTTTTGCTTATGTAAGGGATAGAGCACACCTACGATTATTAATCTCACTCGGTAATAAACACCTCGAACAGGCCTCTGAGTTACATACTACAAAAATTCAGTTTTACTACTTCTATTTTAACATAATGTCGTCCGAAGTTCCAGATAGAAATTTGCACGCCCCTAAAAAACGTGCAAATACCATCTATCTAAAGATTTCTGCTTTATTTCTTGGTAGCATCTTTCTTCTTGAGGGTCAGGAAGCCATTGCGTGGGTTCTCGTTGACCATACGGTCTTCAGGTAAATCACAAGGTGTACCTTTGCCACCTTCTTCAGTCTTCGTAAAGAAATAAATTGTTTGTGGTTTGCCACCGCGTAATGTCACTTCTGATTTATGTAGATAGTAAGTAATGCCTTTACTGTTAGTATGTTTGTAGGCCACTTTTGGTCTCCTTCTTAGTTTATTATATCTCTATCTTATTCTCTTATTTACAGGGTGTCAAGGTGTTTTTCAGAGATTTTACAGTTTTGGAGACTTTTACAGATAAGCTTAAGGGTTATCTTGCTGATTTCTCTAAAATTCTAATTGTTTTTAAGTAATTTAGTTATTTTAGGAAGAGCAAAGCAATCTTTAGGGCCACCCAAATAATGAAGCGTACAAGGATAACGATCATTAGAACAACGGCGATTAGGATTACAATACCAGCATAGGTGGGTGCCCAAATCGGAGAAGCATAATCATAGCGAAATTGTTCGGTAGAGGGGATGTTGGCAGCAATATTAGTTTCTAGATTCTCCATGGCAGGATATTTATTAAGCTCTGAAGTCCAACAATCTAGATAACCTTGATCATTCCACTGCCAGCCATTTTGAATAGCTAGAGGCTTACAGATTGCACCCACAGTAGCATAAATATTCCCATTTGGATTAGAATCGTCAGATAAATGACTTTCTGCCTCTTCAATCGCCTGATTCGCCGCTCTCAGATATTGATGTTCGAGATAAAAAGGACCAGTACCAAAAGAGAGTGACCGCTCACCGTTATTGTCATAGATGTTTACTACAATATGCGTAAAAGTAAAATCTCTTAAAGCTGTTAGGTTTTTTTCCAGCTCCTCTTCGTTTTCTGAAGCATCTGCCTGCATCACAGCACTACGTAAATCGGTCATTTTAAGATGGTCTGCGCGTAAAAGTGTGGCTGCTACAAAAAGTAGCGGTATCAGAACTAAGACTAGTTGCCAAGTACGAACCGCTTTGAGACGCGTACGTAACGTTTTTTTGATATGATTCTTCGTCTTACCACCCATGGCTAACTTTATTGTATCACAAAAATACGGATTATGATATAATGATATTAATGAGTATTTATATTTCGGGAATCTCTGGAACTGGTATGGGTCCATTAGCTTTGATGGCTAAGGGGGCTGGTTTAGGTGTTTATGGGTCAGATTTAAACGCTGGGGCAATTACGAGCGAGTTGCTCGAAAACGATATCAAGGTGTGCCTGGGCATTCAGGATGGTAGTTTTTTAAAAAGCTGTATTAAGAATGAAGGAATTGATTGGTTCGTTTATACTTCAGCCCTACCAAAAGACCATCCAGAGCTAGAAATCGCAAAGAAACATAAGTTAAAAATTTCCAAGCGCGATGAACTGATTAGTTTTTTAGTGAAAAAGTCGAAGCTCAAAATGGTGGCAGTAGCAGGAACACACGGCAAGACTACAACCACCGCTATGATTGTCTGGGTGGCAATGCAGCTTGGGATACCGGTTTCATATATCATTGGTACAACGTTACCGTTTGCTCCAGCCGGGCACTATGATAAGAATTCTGAGTTTTTCATCTATGAAGCCGACGAATACGACCGGAATTTTTTGAATTTCCATCCATGGTTGTCAGTGATTCCATGCGTTACCTACGACCATCCGGATATCTATCCGACAGTAGAAGATTATGAAGAAGCTTTCAGCCAGTTTGAGAAGCAAAGCAAAAATGTTATTTATGGAGATGAGATTGATGCGGACTTAACTTTGGCAGGTGAAGCAAGAAGATTCGATGCGACCTTAGCGATTGACGCCCTAGAAATGATGCTTCCAGAACCGACCGGGCTTAGAAAAAGAGCAAAACTTCGAACGCAAAGGAAAAAGTTAATCAAGATTGTAAATGAGTTTCCAGGTGTTGGAAGGAGGTTTGAGCGCATTTCTCAAGGAGTGTACTCGGACTACGCTCATCATCCCGAAGAGGTGGCGGTAACCGTGCAGATTGCCATCGAAGAAGCCGATAGACTAGGCCTAAAAGGCGTAGTGGTCGTTTATGAACCACATCAAAATACGAGACAAGCCGAATTGGTCGATTTATATGCCGATGCAATGCAGGGTGCTACTAAGATTTATTGGACTCCGACCTACTTGACACGCGAAAATCCTAAAGTACGCGTGCTAGGCCCGGAGGACTTTGTAGCAAAGTTGAGTAATAAAAAAGTTGCCGAGACAGCAGAACTCAACGACAAACTAGCTGAGGAGTTACATAAGTGGCAAGATAAAGGTTATCTAATCTTACTAATGAGTGCTGGTCCAGCTGATGCTTGGATTAGGAAAGAATTCTGGGCTGATAGTCAAGCCGATTTGGATGTTGAGAATTTTGCTCCACACACTGCAGAAGAGGGCAGTGAAAGGTTTCAGTAGAGCCCTAAGAGTTTTATTCCTCCTGTTTCGAACTGTCTGTTTCTGGCTTCTTTTCTTCTTTTGGAATACCTAAGGATTCGTCCGACAAGGCCGAGGCTGAATATGGGTTCGCAGAATCTTCTAATTGCTCAATTACTTTTTCGAGGTTTTCAAGATATTCATTCAGTTCATCCTTATCCAAGACACCAGAATCGGAATAGACAAAATCGACTTCTTGTTTCTCTTCCTTAACCTCACCTTCTTCTGGCAAAAAGCCCGGTCGCGACCGGTCAAGATAAATGTCGCCGGAGTCACGATACATAAAAAGACTTGCTGTCAAGCTTATACAAGTAATACCAATTGCGCCAACACCCAAAATAATTAAATTCCGCTGCCCTTTATTTGCATCATTTTCTGACATCTTACAACTCCTCGCTTATTTTTTGCACAGCTGCAACTTGCTCTTTGACTAACTTCAAGATTTTGTCCGTTTCTGCCTCCAATTCCTTGCGTTTGTTGCGAGTTTTTTCTAGTTGGTCGTAAAACTTGCTAGGGTCATTCTTACAATCCACATTAATTAGTGACTCCATTTCACGCATATATTCAGTATACAGCGTTTTGAAACTATTCTGCGCCGTTGTAAAATCCGACTGAATACTTGAGAGCTCTGCATTTGGACGATTATTTTTTACTAATCTCAGATTCAAAGGGATAAGAAAATCAGCATTCAAAGTTTCATAAGTGCTGCCAAGAAAAGTGCGCGTTTTAGAATCAACTCGTTGCAAGTTTTGCAAAGATTGTTTAATCGTACTACAACTCTGAGAAATCGCACCCTGTTGCTCATCGCTAAGAGCAAGCGCCGTACTGCCAAACACAAGTGTCAAAGTGCATATGACGACACTCCATAGCGCTATCAATTCCGTTCTTCTATTCATTCTTATAGAGTCCATTATGCTTACGTCCATCATAAATTAGAGTCGGGATTCCTTTGACATGTATTTTATTCTCTACTATATCTTTAACCTTTGTCATCAACTCTGTTACTTCATCTGATTTAGCCTTTTCGGTAATTTTAGTAATTTCTTTCTTCTCTGCGCCAAATTCTTTGAGCCACTCTTGTAATAGTTTTTCTGCCTCTTCGGCCTTTAGCCCATAGAAAACAATCTGGTAGTTAGTGCCTTTATCGTCTTTCTCTGTATAAAGCTTATTGATAATCTTTTGGCCGTAATCAGTATCCAGCAAGGCAGCTGCGTAGAAATACTTGGCAATCAAATCGGAGTTTTCAAACTTGTAACCACCATCGGGGAGTTCAATTGGATAAACCATCAATACCGTATTGTAGTCGTCAAAGAAGCCGGAGCTCTTCTGATTGCGATAAGATTGCAAACAGACGCTACAACCTGGATCAACAATATCCATGGCGAGCGGTTTACCATCATGATATTCAGTAGCATAGGTAGTTGGTTCAACAAGATAATCCTCTACCTTCCAATCATGGAAACGATCGGGTATATTAGCAAATATTTCACCCCACTCGCCAAACCAGCGCCCCGTCCACTCGATCGGATTGCGCGGTTCTCTTGCATCAATTCCGCAAACTTCTGCGCCTAGAGCACAGCTGGCCGGTTGCGATACATTACATGTACCAAACACCCATAAGGCAAGGATAGTTTTAATCGCCTCAACAAGCGACCAAATTGTAACAAAAACAATCACAATTGAAAATATCTCAATAAAGGTTCCGATTGGCTTAACCCATTTAGGATGCTTTAGAACAACTTTGCTTAAAAGTGAGTTCTTGACATCGTCTTTGAAATTAGTCTCACACTTCTGAAGGCGGACCTTTTTGCCCACACAGCCCCAAGATTTCTTAAAGACCGCCCAATATTTCTTGCCAATATCGCGCCGGAAGATACTCAAGAAAGCGACAAAAATTCCTACTAGACAAAGTATAATAAATGCTGCAATACAAACCATAATTCGATTATAGCACAGTTGTGCCTCTTCTTGAAGAACAAAAATACCCCAATATCTGGCGTATGTACGTCAAAATACTGGGGCAATTCTCATGTCTTATCTCTATTGTAGCACAGTTTTACTAAAAAGTCAATGCTATTCGTCTTCCACAACTTGGATATGCAACTCTTCAAGCTGAGCATCGTCAACGGTTGACGGAGAATCCATCATGAGATCAACGCCAGAACCATTCTTCGGAAAGGCTACGACATCACGAATACTCTTAGCGTCTAGGAGCTCCATCAGCATACGATCAAGACCAAAGGCACAACCAGCGTGAGGTGGGGCGCCGAATTTGAAGGCATTTAGCATACCGCCAAAACGTTTTGTAACTTCTTCTCTACCGTAGCCAACAATCTCAAAAGCTTTATACATGATTTCTGGGCTATAATTGCGAACAGCACCAGAACAAGATTCGAGGCCATTCATTACCATATCGTACTGATCAGCCACGATCTCCAATTTATCTTCAGTGTTCTCAAGTGCTTCAATACCACCTTTTGGCATCGAGAACGGGTTATGGCAAAAATCAATCTTCCCCGTCACCTCGTCCTGCTCATAAAGCGGAAAGTCTACAATCCAGCAAAGCGCAACTTTCTGTGAATCTTTCAATCCCAAAGCATCAGCAAAGGCAATCCGCATCACGCCAAGGACTTTATTTACCTTCTGGCGAATGTCTGCGCCAAAGAAAATTGCATCGCCATCTTTCGCACCAGTAAGCTCGCGAATCTTGGCTAGCTCCTCGTCCTTCAAAAACTTAGCCACCGGACCGCGAGCTTTGCCTTCTTCGCAAATCAGATAAGCTAAGCCGCCAGCACCATTCTTGCGAGCCAGCTCAGTGAATTCGTCAATTTGTTTGCGAGTAAACTTACTGCCATCTGGCACACAAATCGCCTTCACGCATGGGGACTGAAACACTTTGAACTCGCAACCTTTGAGCGCTTCCGTGAGGTCGACCAGTTCTAGACCGTAGCGCAAGTCTGGCTTGTCCGTACCATATTTTTCCATGGCTTCTCGATATGGAATACGCGGAACTTCCTCGCTCACTAGCTCCTTGCCAGCAAATTCTGTCACTAACTTCTTGATTAGTGGCTCCATTGTTGAGCGCACTACTTCACCGTCATCCACAAAAGCCATTTCCATATCTAGTTGATAAAAATCACCATATAACCTATCAGCACGCGGGTCTTCATCGCGAAAACATGGCGCAATCTGATAATAACGTGGCACTCCACCCACCATCAAGAGTTGTTTAAACTGCTGCGGTGCCTGTGGGAGGGCATAAAATTTGCCTGGATGCACACGTGACGGTACGAGAAAATCTCTCGCACCTTCTGGAGAAGAGTTGGCAAGAATCGGTGTAGTAATCTCAACAAAACCGTGTTCGTCCATATATCTACGCATTACCCTATAATATTCAGCGCGTTTTTTCAAGATATTTTGCATTGACGGACGGCGCAAGTCGAGATAACGATATTTTAGTCGGAGCTCTTCGCCAGATTGATCACCTTCGTCGTGCGTATTAACCGGTAAAGGCTCGGATTTATTAATAAGCGTTAAATCTTCGACTACTACTTCGATTTCGCCGGTTTCGATATTTGGATTCTTGAGTTCTGGCGCACGCTCGCGCACCTTGCCAACTGCGGAAATTACAAATTCATCTCGCAGCTTCTCAGCAATTTTGAAAGCTTCTGCAGTTTCCGGCGTAATCACAAGCTGAATAATCCCCATGTGATCCCTAAGGTCGATAAAAATCAAGCCACCATGGTCACGCCGTGAATTAACCCAACCAGCCAAATTAACTTTTTCACCCAATTTTGTTTTCAATTCTGTGGATAAACTTCTCATAGATTTTATTATAGCACAGATTAACGGAATAGGATAGGGCGAGACAAAATGTCCGGATAATGTCGTGATTTTGTCGTGATTTCCAGCTTTTACACTAAATGATACTTAATTCCCGCACCGGCTCCCCGTTTAAAGACAATCCCCTTGCCTATTAAATCGTTTAACTCACGTAGCACTTTTCGGTCGTCATTCCTACTGTTCATATGATTGATTTCGCAATATTTCTTATTAGAAATTGAACTGTTATTTGTGTATTTAACTCAAAAACAATCCGGCTACCAACCAGCTTATCTTCATTTTATCACACTTATGCTAAAAAGTCAATACTTTTATTTGGAAAATCTTATGCTATAATCGGAGTATGGATGGTCATGAAAACACACCGACTGGTGGCGTGGGTTTTGATGGAAACGCGAGTTTTTCTGGTTCTAACCCACCGCAAATGAATAACATACCAAATAATAGTGGTGTTTTTTCTGCACCTCAGAATTCTGTGCCTCAAGATTCTGCTGCACAGAATTCTATTTCTTCACAAACAGTTGCACCAAGCCAGCAGCCAACGCGGAAATATATTCCTAACCACGAGCAAAGAGCTTCTGGTCGGGTTTTTACTGAGCAACCGATTGTCTCGCAACCGGTGGTAAGTTTCGGTGAGAACGCTGGCGATGTCGTAATCCAAAGTAAACCGGCAAAGAAGCCACGGAGTTTGAAGAAGATTGCGATAATCGGAGGAGTCGTAGCGGTGATTGCGGTAGTAGCAACTATCTTCCTGGTACAGTATTTTTCTCGCCCATCCCTTGCTGATGTTAGAGCGGCATATGCTGAGTATTTGGATTACATGAAGAATGGACCAAAAGATGAGAATGGACTGGCAGTTTTTGACAGACAGAACAATTCATGGCTATTCTTCTCTACTTTCTATAATGACGAAAATTATTTGAATTTGGATACATATGTAGGAGGTGGTGCAGAAGATATCTTGAAGGATGGTTTTTTAAGCGGTCTTAGAGAAAAGTTCGATAATTTCATTAATATAGCTAAAAACGCGCGCCTAGGTTCAATAAACAAAACTGAATTTAGGGAACAAGAAAAAGATTATCGTGAGTTATTCAACATTCTTGTAAGAATGAGTGATACGGGAGATTTTGCCGGTCAACTTTTTGATGCTTATTTGAGCGGAGGATTAGAGGCGACTTCTGAATTGATTAGCGTAACTTTTCCAGAAGAGGGTTATAGTGAAGAAATAATTAGAGCCTCTGGGCTTTTTAAGGAATATTATAGTAAGGTTGCTTCTAGCTATGGCATTTATCAAGAGATTGATTGTATTGATGGTGCTTTCTTAGATATGTCTTGCGCTGCATCTTTTACAAGCCCTCAGTTATCCCTGCTGAGAGATGAAGAAGCGGCAATTTATACCAAGATTAATAATCTTTATTCAGAATTAAGAAAATTGTTTGAACAAGAAACTAATAAAATAAGTGAGCTTTTGGGAGTTTCTAATGAAAAATAAAAAATACTCGTATGTACGTCGATTACTGTTAGTAGTTATTGCTGTTTTTTCAGTAGTGGGAATGACCCTATCTGGGCTTAAAGTTTACGCGGAAGGCTCTAGCGAAGATGAAGTCATGGAAAAAACACTCGTAAATGGCGTGCATTCTTGTTACCTAACAAGCAAGATAAAAGGCAAGAATGACAACCCAGTCACATCCCAAGATATTAAAGATGGTCTTCGTGCCATTGTTTCTACTGACGAAAATTATAGGATTTACCTGCCGTCAGGTTACGGCAATAGCGTCAACCCGCCAAAAAAGGGCGAGACAGCATCAGTTAGTTGCTATCAGCTTTTCATGGGTGTTGCTGGTTTAAATGGCGGAACAGGTTTCGTAGATGGAAAACTCCAACTAAATCAATCAACCGTGGAGACTCCTTTCGACTATAAACCTGAAACAGGTAAAGAAACTAGGTCGTGTTTTGCTATTCGGTATAGTTATGCCTTACCGAATGGAACTGCCTCCAATGATAATTCAACAAATGCGGTCTGTTTTAGTGTTGCAAGTGGTGGCAACATTACTGGTGCTGTTAATAGCAACACATCTAGTACCATCTCCTACACTGAAGTAAATGGAGCTTCGGAAAAACCAGTAAATTTATATGTCGAGAACGGAAGTACCATTAATATCTGCATAGAGGGAGTAAGTGGTCCTACCTGCACATATGTCCCCTTCACTAACAATGACACTAAGTGGAATGATTTAATTTCTAAGCTTGAGAATGACGAGCTAGAGCCATACATTTATCCTGGAGCAAAAGGCGTGAGTGGAATTTTGGGTAAAGCAGTCTATGGCGAGGTACTTAACCCCACTAGCTACGGAATGCATAATGTGTCTGTTGACAGAAATCCAAATGTTGAAGGTTCGGCGACGACAGGAGCGACTTATGTTTTCAAAAATGGAGCGGATCAAGCTGCTAGATCTGTGGTTAAAGCTTTAACTGGCGATGGATCAACTCGTCATTTTACAGTAAAAGATAAATTAGCATTGTACTCATATTATCTTAACATTCTTAAAACTGGTAATTATGGGATTTCAGTCAATACTGGGGATGATTGCACCGACAATAAACCAAGCGGAAGCAATAGATATGCTATAAGAAATAGTGCTGGGAAGTGGTGTGAAATTAATAATATCAATAATAATGATGCATTGGAAGGTATAGAGTTTAATGGAATATCAAATACCAATGATTATTTGAAGCCTATGCCAGCCACACAAATTCTGCATGAACTAAAGTATCTTAATTATGATGATCCATCTTTAAATGACGTAGACATCGATTCGATAGGTGCGGCAACTTCTACGGAGGAAAGTACAAAAAAGGACACTGGCGCAATTTGTCCAGACCTCGGCGTGTTATCTTGGATTATTTGCCCAGTAGCGCAGTTACTAACTGACGCCATTAGGCTTGCATATAACTGGATTGAAAGTAATTTCTTGGAAATAGATGCGAATAGTTTTATTGTTGGACAAACTCAAGGTAATGCGATTTTCAATGGCTGGCAAGTTTTTCAAGGGTTCGCAAACATTGTTTTCGTAATAATGTTAATCATAGTAATCCTATCTCAAGTGACCGGTTTTGGAATTAGTAATTATGGCATTAAAAAAGCTTTACCTAAATTGATTGTAGTGGCAGTCTTGGTAAACCTTTCGTTCTTATTCTGTCAGCTGGCGGTTGATTTGTCCAATATTTTTGGGTACGGACTTCGACAGTTCTTTGAAGGTATAGCTAATCAAGTTGGAGGCGGAGAAGGTTTTTCACTGGATGTTGGATTAAAGAGAATAACAGGGGCTTTACTACTTGGAGGAGGCGCTGTAGCTACTGTCGCACTGGCAAACTTTTGGAAATCTTGGATTGGTCCTTTCTTGATTTCTTTGGTTGGCATTCTCATTGGGGTTCTATTCTTCTTAATTATACTTGGCGTTAGGCAAGCAGGAGTATTAATCTTGGTCGTAATATCGCCACTAGCAATTGTTTGTTATGCTTTACCGAATACAAAGAAACTGTTTGATCGCTGGAAATCTATGTTAACATCCCTACTCCTGGTGTTTCCGATTTGCGGAGCTTTGATGGGGGGCGGGCAACTAGCGGCTACTATTATTGCCAACGCAGGTCAAGCTTCAGAAAAAGACCCATCATTCCTACAAGAGGCAATGGCGCCAACTTTGAACAGTAATGTATTGGGGGAGTTGACTTCGCCAATACTAATGAGTAGCGAATCCACACCTGCACGAACTCTTGCATCTAGTGGCATTGTTATGGCAACCATCCCAATGTCAGCAAAACATTTTGCTGCCGCTACGGATACGGAAAGCGGGGGTTCAAGCGTTATTATGATGACTATTGCAATGTTTGTACAAGTAGCACCAGCTTTTATGGTACCAAGTATCACGAGAAGCTCACTTAATAGCATTGGTAACCTTGGTAACAAGTTATCACAGATGGGTTCAAAGTGGGGGAACAGAGCCAGTACTGCTTTCGGCAAAACAGAGGCAATGCAGGACTTTCAGCGTAGAATGGAAATGAGCCGCGACAAAGGCTTACTAGAGCGCATGAATAGGAAGGTCGAAGGAAAGTCTCGCATTGGAATAGGAAAATATAGATTACCGAGAAGACCTAAAGATTTATCGCAAAGGGAAAAGAGGAAATATGCTCAGCTTTCTAAGAGGAGGCAGAGTATGCTAGCGGAGGACGAGACTGCTGCGTTGGGTGTTGGTAAGTCTTACTTGGAAGGTTCTGAGGAATATGAGACCTTAGTGAATAGGATTAGAAATGAGCAACTGGAAAAGGAGATTAAGGCACAACGTTATAATATTAACGATTCCGACATTAGTGACAACGTTACTGCCTTGCGTGGGGCCTTAGACGGACACTTAGCAGATTTGAAATCAAACCCAGATGATAGTAATAAGGCAAAGGTTTATGCCCATCTTGATCAACTAACTTCACAGGGTGACGCTGGTATGACACAGGTTGGCCAAGCAATCCAAGCTGCAATTGCAAATGATGATTTAGAAGGTGCGCAGGTTATGAGTCGTTATATCCTCAAGAATTACGGAAAACAGTACAAGGATAAGCAACGAGGAACATTCGATATGGCTGGGGATTTAAGTAGACTAAATCTAAATAGTAGTACGCAAGTTCAAGAATTTAAGAATAAGGCCAATCTTAACAGTGTCGCTAGGACTAGAAAGGTTGTCAAGCCGGATGGCGCTACAGACACAGAAACCTACGCATTTTATACTTCAGAGTACGACAAGCATGGTATTGACAGTCTTGATGCTCAGAGAATTAGCGATATCAACGAGGATAGCTTGACACGACTCCACGAACTTGCTATGACTGGACAACTCGATGCTCAGCAAATGGCTTCATTATCGAGAATTTCTGCACGCGCACTAGCCAACGACGCCAATGGTACTGGACACGTTCAAGACAAATTACGTGACAAGCTTACAGACTTGGCAAACATTGGAGTTGGGCAGAGTACTGCATTTGCTCGAGCGGTGAGAGCATCGGCAAACACTAGAAGTGACGAGGCTACTCGTAGAGAAGCTCTTGATCAGGCGAAGGGTATAGCGAGGTCAATGACTGGTTCAGGTGATGGATGGAGAAGGTTAACTTCTCAGGCAGTAAGTTTAGGTAGTAGCGGTGATAATAATATAAATAGCAGCTTAACTGACGTAATGCAAGATATAAGCAGTAATACGGGCAACATGTCTCTGGCTAATTCTATGCAATCCGCCATTGCAAACGATATATCATCTGGAGACTTTAGCCATCTGCAATCTGGAGGAACTAGAGAAGTCACAGGTATCAATGAAGGCGAGGTCGAATATTCAAGTGATTATTATGAAAATAACATTACATCGTTCCAATCTTCCGTTGGCGCCGCTGCCAGCCCTAACTTAGTCGATGGTAATAGTGACTTCGCTTCTATGGATTTATCTCAATTAGAGAGAATGGCTCGCCAGGCTGCCTACTCGTGGAATACTACAACTAACGCCGATGGAACAGTCACACACGGAGCCTTTAGGAATAACACTGCATTCGCTAACCAGTTTGAATATAATAATGTGGCTCAAGGTATTACTGCCGCCCTAAAGAACGATGATCGTTTTAAGGATCCTGCTAACGCTCAGAAGGTTAGAGAATTGAATAAGTTCTTGGCGGCAGGAGGTATGAGGACCGTAGATCCGAACAAACTTAAGCTACCTTTACCGCAAATACCGAAAGGATGGCATGAGGACGGCACATTTCACAATGATGCTGGGCAGGTTGCCACACCTACTCCAGTCCAGCAGGAAGATTATAATCAATGGGTTAATGATGTTGTTCGTATTCAAAGACAAAATCGAGAGAATGGCTTTAATGATGACTAAAGTCATTTAAGGCGGTCTGGCGCGGAGTTTTGCTACCTTTCTAGGGAGGTAGCATTTTCTTCAATTCATCTCCATTTCGCAAACTTCCAAAAATCCAGAGTTTGCGAAATGTCACCCCCCCAGAAGCTTTCCCAGAAATGCAAAAAGCTAGCAAAATGCGCCAAAACAATCTTTTTTGGCGCATGATTGATTTAGACACTGGATTATTGTCTTAATTACCGCCGACGAGCCAATCCGCCAAATCTCGGATTTCTACGCCATCATAGGTATAAGTATCGTGACCAGTCCGCGCTAATACCATTTTTGGATAAGCATCACGAATTTCTAGAAACGGTGACACTTCCCTAATTACCGTTTCGTCACGACTCACATCGTCAGCAACTTGAATATATAGTTTCTCATTACGCTTAATTGCGACAAAATCGATTTCTTTTTGATATAGTTCACCTACATACAGCTCATAACCACGACGCAAGAGCTCAATTGCGACAATGTTTTCTAAAATCCGCCCATAGTTCATATTCTTCGTACCAATTCGAGCAAATTTAAATGTGTGGTCAGATAGATAATACTTGTCTTGCGTAGCTAGATATTGTTTCCCCTGCACGTCATAACGCTTCACCTTATAAAAAGCAAATGCGTCACATAAGTATTTTATATACGCACCAACGGTCTTATCATTCGTCTCATGCCCTGCGCTCTTTAGGATATTGGTCACATTTCGAGAAGAAGTAAGGTTAGAAATATTATCCATCAGAAAATCGCTCAAGTTGTTTATAAGTGTGAGATTCTGGATTTTGTGGCGCTGCTGGATGTCTCGCTCAATCAAAGCTTCGTAAACTTCTCCAATATACTGGTATTTATCCTCTAGACTGCGGTACAGATACGAACCAGACATGCCACCTTCAAGTATATATTGGTCAAGTGCTCGATTTGTATCTTCGAGCTCATAATATTTCATATATTCTTTCAGAGAAAAAGGAAAAACTTCTATTTGATAAGTCCTACCGGTAAATAGCGTTGCAAGATCACTACTCAAAAGAAAAGCATTAGACCCGGTGAGAAAAATATCATACTTTTCTTCAGCATGTAAACTATTGATTACTTGCTCAAAACCATCACATAGCTGAACTTCGTCAATAAAGAGAAAGTTATGCTTGCCCGGCTGATAATGCTCGGAAATATAATCATACAGCTTAGAATCTGTCTGTAACTCTCTAAAGATTCGTAAGTTTAAATCAATAGCAATAATATTGTAATCGGTAAACTGTTCTTGAACGTGGTCTGCCAGCTGAGACAGCAATTTAGACTTACCAGAGCGACGTACTCCGGTGACAACTTTAATATCAGGAACACCAATAACATTAATTAGTTTATCTAAATAGTCTCTTTTGATTAGCTTCATAGAGTCATTATACCATACCTTTTCGCAAACTCCTAAAAATCCAAAGTTTGCGAAATGATGACAGGGGTGGACAAAGCCAAAACCCCTCTTTCGAGGGGTTTTGGGCTAGTGTGGAGCGATCAACTCTTACGGCTACGAGAGCCTATCAGTAGTTAACCGAGTCCTTAACGACGCAATGCGCGACGGCTTGCTACATAGTAGCCGGCTGCGGTCACAACTGAACCAACACCGATAACACTACCAGCGATAGCTACTGGACCAGTGGTAGGAAGCTCGCTTGGAGTGTTTGGAGTGTTCGGAGTAGTTGGAGTCTCACCAGGAACGTTAGACGGTTCATCTGGGTTCACTGGAGTGACTGGATCTGGGTTGATTGGATCTGGGCAGTGTGCCAATTGAACATTAACATCTGCGGAATCCTGAATCACCTTAGAACCGATAGATACACGACCCCAGTTACGAAGAGTGAAGAGACCGCAAGTGAAGGTTTCGTCAACGACTTTTGCCTTGAAACGAATCAATGCGTTTGCACCAGCATTATAATTGCCAATATTAATACCATTCAAGGTTACAGCATTGCTATCTACGGATGCACCAGATGTATATTTACCATTGTAAAGTCTAGTTGAGTTTTCAACATACTCTAAGTTAGCTGGCAAATCACTATCTACGAGAACTTCTCTTTGGATTTGCGCATCAGTGTTCTTGTAGTTGATTTGGAATTCTACAATGTCACCAATTTTAGCGTCAACCGACTTTTTCCAAGTCTTGTCGGTGTCACCATCAAGGCGTACTTTGGTTTCTACAGTGTAGTTTCTATCGTAATAAGCCTTAACACGCATTGTCACAAAAGCGTCATACTCAAAACAGCCTGGAATCTCACCATTCAAAGAATCAAAACCAAGTAAGACACCGTTAGTATTAGTAACTAATTCGTCACTAAGCTTGGCGCCATCGTCACCCTTACCAATGCCCTTATTGTAAATTCTAGCAGAACCGCCAACTGGCTCTAAATGGAAGGCAGTATCACTATTAAAGACGATGTCGTCAAAATATTTAGTTGGCGTAGCGTTAGAAGAGTTTAAGTAACCTCTAACTTTGATAGACTTCGCAGAAGTGTTTGGCACTTGGAAATAAGCACGAACATCCTTCGCAACACCGTTGAGGCCTTTTGGACTGTTGTTGTGCACATACATACGGATTACATACTCTTTGCCATCTTCTACGGTGATTTCGTTCTTATTCCATGGGTGGCTAAGATCAGTATCATTATACATACGAGCAGACATGAAGTTCTTCTCGTCGCCTAATGGGTCATTGTCACTGATAGAGTTAAAGGTAATAGTATCACCCAACTTACCAGCATCAATTTCGGCTTTAGTGTAGCTAGGACGCATGTCTGGAAGACCGCTATTGTCACCCCAAGCTGAGACAAAAGATGGGGCAACCGCTACACCAAGCGCCGCTACTACGCTAGCAGTAGCAATAGAAAACTTGATTGCTTTCTTCATAATAATTCTCTCCTTTTTTGAAATTATGAGTTGTTTATTACTTAAATTAAAGTTAATATTATAAGAGTTTATCTCCTCTGGTCCAAGTTGTTAAACTCCGTCAACTCAGGCAATCGAATCATCTCAAATACTAAATTCTTGGGAGTCCCCGACAGTTGCTAGAACCGTCGGGGATAATAAAGTCCTCCCACCACTGTTTGTTTTCGCTCTTAACTTTTGGCCAGCTAGTGACCACAAATATGAGAAGTTTTTACCGTCCCCTAGTAGTCACTAGGAATGCTCACGAATACGCTTATTGGGCGCTGAGCCAGAAATTTGTTACGGTCTAAAGTTAAGGGCTTTTTGCATAGATGTATTCAAAAGATTACGGAGCATCTTCACCGACATTGCCAGAGAAGTCTTGATGCGATGCATCCTCCGTTTTACCGGTTTTGTTATCGGTAACGTTAATATTATCCGTCTGACTTGAGTCCAGCGGTTTGCCATCGGCAGGTTTCGCTTGTTCAGTAGTCTTCTGATCATTTTTAGTGTTGCCAGAAGAATCGGTATACTGAATCTGCTCCTTAATGGCATTATTCGTACCATTGGAGTTTGCTGCCTGCTCATTCTGAGTCTTATCGACCTGATTGTTCGCAGGAATTTCTGCTTCTTCCTTGATGGCCTGATTTGGCTCTTCTGCCTTACCTGCAGTTTGGTCATCGCTTTCCTTGATGCCGCCAACATTTAGATTATTGTCAGTGTTGCCTTCAGAGTTCTTATTACCCTCCTGTTTCGGGTTGGTGGTGTCCTGCGGTTTCTGCTTATCCGCCTTATTTACCGGATCGCTTTTAGTACCAGCACTCTGACCGGTATTATTCTTGTCAGCATTGTTCGTGCCCTGCTGCTTAGTGCCAGCGCTATCACCCTGCTTCTTGTCGTTGTTGTTGGTACCCTGTTGCTTGGTGCCAGCGCTCTGACCGGTATTGTTCTTGTCAGCATTGTTCGTTGGCTTTTGTTCCGTACTGGCACTATCACCTTTGCCTTTGTTCTTATTCTCTGGCTCTTGTTCTGTGCCAGCGCTATCACCATCTTTATCCGGTTGCGGTTCGGGGTCAGAACTCGTACTACCGCCATTGCCACCACCGCCGCTTGGCGGATTTGGTTCTGGATTGCTCGGGCTTGGGTTGCTCGGAGACGGCTGTACAGGTTTATTATTAACCTTTTTGATTGCTTGCTTTGCCACGCGAACAACTGGATTAATATCCATGATACCCTTGTCGCAAATCCTAATTGCAAACTTATCTACGACTTTCCCGTCTGCGTCGTCCATATAACGCCGGCGCAGCACGAGCGACAGCTTTGTGGTTGGCGTATCGGACTGCTTAGTCCGTACCAACACTGGGTCAGCTGTATCTACCAAGTGCAGCACATAATCCTTAGAGCTTACTGTCTTTACTACTTCAGGCGTATAAAGGGTTTCCAGTGTCATTACGATTCTGGCTGCAGCAATCGTATATTTGCCAGAAACGTCGAGCTCTTTGTAACCGCCCTGACCCTCTCGGTCTGGATTCTTAACAATGAAGGCGTTGTTTCCATGCGGATTTTTCTTATCCGGATATTCAATCACTGGGTACTTCTTTGCGAAGGCTTTCGCCTTCTCGTATTCCTTGGTCATCCAGCGCTTGATTGCAACCAGCTCTGGATTTTCCTCAGCGATGAAGTCCCGACTCACAAGAGCCGTCACAGCTTCATAACCCGCTGTGAAGTTATGGAGCACCTCATTGCAATATTCGTCAAATATTGCAACAGGATCAACATTGTTCTTGTCGTAAGACTTGAACTTTATTGACACTCCGTCATTGCCTTTAACGATGGTTCTCCGCTTCTCCGCATAGTTCGGCATGGAGAACGGATAGAATTTCCTATTATTCAGTGTGTCGCCGAACCGCTCTTCTACAGCCTTTTCAGACAGATCGACGCGCCACCCCATCTGAGAGATGGCGTCCTGCAGATTTCCCTGCTCAGCGTCGTCTGAGGCGATGCCATCAATGAAGTCGCTATTCCCCGTAGCATCGCCCTGAGACTCAAAAGTATGCCCAGAGCCATCGGTGAATTTATCTCCATCCATGATATCGTCTGCATCCACTCCGGTACCGCCATTGCCTGGCGTCTGCAGAGTACTCTCCGCACCATTATCATCTGCTACATTAGTCTCCGTTGCGACATGTCCAGTAGCCCGGACAACAACGGATGCAATCGTCGTGCACGCAATTGCGAACGCTAAAACACCTGCAATGACTGCAAGGATAAGATTGTTCCTCGTCCTCCGCAATCTGTACGTTTTTATCGTACCGTATGCAAGGAGTGCAGCCATCACCAAGGCGATTAATCCCGTGATGACGACTGGGATACTACCAAAGCCGTAGTTTTTCCCCAGCACAATCCCGACAATTACTGCAAGCGCCATAACGATGCTTGCAACTATCTTTTTGTTTGTTGTCATCTTATGACCTCCTTTTTTATTTTTTGGTTTTACTTATCCATGGGAGGTAACCAGCCTCCCATGTATTAGCTACATTAGAAACTGGTTGCGAGGCGAACCCCGCCATATATAAAATCAAACTAAACAAAAAGTTTAGTAGAAAATAAGGAAACATCTATGCTCAGATACTAAAATATTTCTAATTAGTACCTGAGATGATTCGATTGTCAATGAGCCTCGCATGCATCGGTTGCCCGATTCATACTGACTAGTTCCATTGTAGCACACAATGTTAAAAAAGTCAATAGCTTTACATAAAAAATCGTTTGTGTCAATGCTTATGCTTATTACCCCTGTTATTTTGAATAAGTTTTAGAAGTTTTCCACAGATATAAACCAGTTATTGTAAAAACATTTTATTATGCTTAAGGTATATTTTGTAGTTGACATAATCGCTATTTAGTGTTTATGCTTTACTTTTTGCATAAAATTCTGCATAATAATCTGTTCTGGATGTATTTATTATATAATATATATGCAGTATTTCAAAATATTTATGTTTATTTTGGTAAAAGTTGAGGCCCTATCATGTAGATAACAGGGCCTTTCAGTAAGGTACAAAGGTGGTGCGATCACTCCCCCAAACCGAGTCGGCGGAGCGCTGCGTCCATAGCTTGCTCCTGAGATATTTCTTCAGAATACTCAGTAGTAAGGCCGTTTACGAGCCTGTTTAGCTCTTCCTGACTTAAAGCATTAGGAGAGCCTCCCGTATCAACAGCGTCAGCATCTCCTGCTTCAGTGTCAAGACTGTCAGAAGATTCCTCGCATTCTTCTACGGGATCTGGAAGCTGAAAAGTATCTTCTATATCTTCCTTTTCTTCAAGAGCAGCTTGTTGCTCGTCATACTGCGCCAAGGCACTCCATAAATCACAACTAATTTGTGGTCCTAACTCCGATTCATACATATCGAGCACTGTCTGGATTTCGACATACTTCTCTCCGACTAGACCCTCGATTTCCGAGTAAGGCAACAGTTGAGGCATACGATCGCTCTCGTCTCCAAGGTCAAACAGTGTTTCCAGACCTACAGTCCAGATCGCGCCTTTTGCAGCTAGTATAGCATCTTCATACGTATCCGCGTCGCCGATATGGCTACTGCCTGTATCTGAAGTGTCAGCGGGGTCATCAACCCCACTTTGCACTCCAGAATCATCCGACAAGACGATATCGGCTGGATTAGGGCTGGCTGCCATTGCCGCCAGAACCGCCGTTGCCACCAGAGCCTCCTGGGAGATTCAGATTTAAATTGGAAGAAGTGACCAGTTTGTTAAAACCCTTCGCCATCTTCTGCATGGCTTTTACAGCATCGATCATCGGTTTGTTCCTTGCGGCCAGGTCCGCTTCATACTCATCCTTCGCATCATCCCATTTTTCCCTAAACTTAGCTCTGGCCTTGTCCAGTTTTCCAAGTTTCCTAGGAAAACCGCTCGGGAACAGCAGTCTCATGTACTCCTCCTCAGCTTCCTTCCGCGAAACTTTTGGATCATAGACCACCTTCGGCTTTTTGCCGCCGTCAGTAGTTGTAACTACCTGCTGGAGACCAAACGGGCTCTGCGCAAGCGGAGTATTACCGCCATTTGCCAACGTAATTCTGGCATCGGCCAAGAATTGCTGCTCCTCTTGCGCATACAGTGGCTGTTCCTCTCCTTTTTCATCGAGTACATACACTCTGTAGCTCGCGATATGGGGGATATACCCCAGCCTGCCCGCCGAATCCTGTGCTTCCTGCCAATACATTACAGCACCAGTGTCACGAATAGTACACTTTATTACCACACCGGCTGCATTCGGGTAGCGTGTTTTCAGTGCATCTGTTAACGCCATAGCGTACGGATTACTCGGAGCCGTACTGGCCGTAGTGCCAGTCTGCAGGCTGGCATTTTCCGCTTTCTGCAGCGGCAGGCCGGCATTCTTCAACACAGTCTCCAGCACATCAAAGTTCAATGCGCCTAATCGAGTGCCATCATCGTCAACCATGATTGCCCGGGCATTTACCCAGCCAATCTTGCCACCGTGATCCACTACTGGTTTCAGCTGGTCATACGGCATCCAAACGCCTGCCTGAGTCTGAAACTCCAGTATTACGTTTGTAGCTTCAGCATCATAACTGCTCAGATCAATCCCCTGCAACAGCGGGTTGTTCGTGCTACTACCCATACTGGCATTTCCCCTTTTCTTCGCCTGCGCCTTTTTTAACAGCGCCAGCTTTTTTTCATCTGCGAGATCGCCAAAGTGCGTAACACCGAGCTGCTCTTTGATAAGTCTTCTTTCCTCTCTCGACAAAACACCCATTCTTTATTCCACCTTTCTTTTTTAATGTGCTACGAAATCCTAAAACTCTTCGTAGCGGGTTTTAGTTTTCTGATACCAATATAGCACATCATTTTGAAAAAGTCAAGTATTTTTTCATACTTTTATAAACATAACAAGTATGAAATCCTCCTCTGAAACATAAGCATTTTTGGCACGACAATAGGGCGCTAATGTAGCGCCCGTGTCTCTGTCTTGTCTGAAGAAAGCCTGCCCTGCCCTGAACTACTGCGGCGTAATATCACAGGTAATGGTGACTATACAGCCCCATCCCCATTCGAGGTTGTCGATTTCTTCGCCGCCTCCCTCTTTTGTGAGGAGATCATAATCCAGATTGATAGTCTGCCCATCTGGATCCAACATCGTCACTTTCGTGGCAATGTTGACGTTCTTTTTGGCGTACAGCGACCACGAGACAGTAAAGTCCCGCCAATATGTGTCGCCGAGATATGCAGCTGCTCTGAACGTCATGTTGCCGGATGCATTCCGCGGCATCTTCGTATGCGCCTCCAAAATTTGGAGTAGCGGTGAAGTTGCTTTCACGTCCGTAGGATCAATTTCATCCCCGAACGTCACGTCCGGACGATTCTTAAATGGAATCGTGAATATCAAGCGTTGTGTAGTGCTTGTCACCTGTCCCGACCTTTTACTTACAGTCTTGCTTGCCGTCAAATTTAATTTCTTTGACGGAGCATACGTCTTGGTAGACACTGTCTCCTTCCGCTTTTTTGTCGTTTTGTCTACCACAACGTTACCATTCTTATCTTTGGTAACGGTTGTTGTGGTTAGCGTAGCCTTAGCAGCGTTCGGATCAAACCGCTTATTGGTCTCGTCCCAAATACCGAACGAGCTCGCCCAATCGATCTGCTCGACCGTTGTCGCTGTCGCAGCTACTGCCTGTGTCGGAGCCTGTACCATTACACCAGCTGACATTACTACCGCCAGTGCCAGTGCGATTACCTTGTTGATCGTTAACGAGTTGCTTAATTTTACCTGCTTTTTCATCTTTTTTCCTCCTTATTTCTATAGATCTATGCAGGTTGTAGCCCTCCTATCTAGAGAGCCGAGTTACATTTTTACTCGTCAAGACGAAACTAGTGTAAGCTTTCTTCTAGACTCGTAAGGATCTAAGGATGAGCTGTTTACATGCTTCCCATCCATTATTTCCAGTATAGCACACAATAGTAAAAAAGTCAATAGTTTTTTACAATTTTTTGCTATTTTTACTAAATTGTATTATGCTTATGGTTAGATTAGAGCTTCGCAGTAGCCACACCAGAGGTAGACTACGCTAAAAATATCCACATAAGCCACGCCTATAGATGCCCAAAATAGCTCCACGCAGTCTACGATATCCCGCCCACACACCATAATATAATACAAAATCAAGCTTACTGAGATAAAAACCGCCTTAAAAAATAGGGAAATTCCCTCTTCTAAGGTTTCGTCATCATCCTCTGAGGAGTTGAGCCAATCAAGAAAGGTACGCACTCTCCCAATATTTTGCTTAAATCTTTTAATAAGTCTCGCCAAATACGGATTTTGATGTGGCTGTTTGTGAGATTTTGCCATTTTACCACCTCGCTTTCTTCAGTTTTAAGGTACACTCGCATGAGTATTTTAGCTATTTTACCATTCTTATATATAAAAGTCAATAATTATTCCATAGAAAATACGGTCGTCTCAAGAACAAAACGACCGCTAATGTACGAGACTCCTACATGAGACTCCTACAGAACAAGTAAGGCTACAACCCCAATCGAGATAATGATTCCTAGAATAGATTGCATAATCTCTACCGGTTTGATCTGGTAGTATTCTTCAGGGAATCCCTCTTGAATCCCCTTCCTCAGCTCAGCAATCTCTTCCGGCGTTAAGCCTTGCTGATTGCTGCGAGAGATTGAAGCCAGTTTTTTCTGCACGTTAGCCAGCGAATTTTGGCACTGTTTTGCCTCCTCGCCGGCCCTACCAGTATGATGCGGAATGAGAGTATGATATGTCGCCATTTATTCCACCTCCTCTCTCAGCATGCGCTCCGCCCTCAACTGAGCATAATCGCCCGAGTAATCATGTATGGCCGCTCGCTCCTGCAGAAAACCGATATACGGGCGTGCAGTCACAAGACCCGTGTAAATAATAAAAATTACCGCCAGCAGCAAATAAATCTTACTATTCTGCTTCCGACTGGTCCTGTAGGTAGAGTGGGGGTCAATCAGGCGCCATAAAATGACGTACATAACCACTGCGCCAGCAAAAACAAGTGCTGATCTTATCAACAAGGTCAGCGCCTTCGAAATACTAGCGCCAAACACACCCAACAAAACGACACTCCCTAAACACGCCAACGTCCAAAGCGCCAGCAAAATCAAGCACGACGTTGCAAACCAGAGTAAATCTGGCATCTCTGCTAAGAACGCCGTCTCACCAGACGCCTCCATGCGGCTACGATAGGAAAGCTTTTCCCTATCTTGTGGAGTAATCTCTCCTAAACCTGTCTGTTTTTTAAAAAACTTGCTCATATGCACCCTCCTTTTTTCTTTTGCCATTCTTCCAGCTAGATGCTGGTTTGACCTTTTTGCATACCAAGCTAGCCCTTGTTATGAGCCTATTCTTATTGTAGCACAGATTCTCACAAAAGTCAATAGTTATTTGATATTTTTTGAGGATTTTGTATTACTGTAATTGTTTTATTTAATAAAACAAGATAGAAAAATAGTATTTTTGAAGTGATTCTGGCTTTTGGGGTAATTTTAAATAAAGGTTCACCTAACGAATCCAGAAAGAAAGATTCAATAAAATAGGAACAATCTTTAT
>CAZVTE010000004.1:0-18833 GCA_964629705.1 uncultured Candidatus Saccharibacteria bacterium
TTACATATGGATCTAATACACTATCTAATGAATTTAATAATTCATAGTACCCTTCTTTTTCCTCTTTCACTTTCTCTACTTTTCCATCATTTACCATAAAAGTATTTTTATATTCATTAACATTTAAATAATATATTCTGTTAATCTAAACATTAATACGATTAACTAGTGAAAAATAATATTCACAATAAAGTAGATTTTTATCTTGCATTCCTCTTGTGTTTTTATGAAAATGCTATATAATGTGTCTTATGAATGACACATACGTTTTGAAACATAAGAAACCAACGAAGAAGGATTTCATAGATACCACTGATTTTGACCAGTCTGAAATTATGGATATCATTAAAACTTCAATGGTTGTGCGTAATTTTTTAAAAAGTGGTAACACGCTGAACGTTTTATATCATCAGAATTTAGCGATGATATTTGAGCAAAAATCCACTCGCACTCGTATTTCTTTTGAAGTTGGCATGGAACAACTTGGCGGACACGCAATTAATCTTGCTCCAGGTGCAATTCAATTAGGCTCACATGAGACTATTGGTGACACTGCACAGGTTGTAAGTCGTATGTGTAATTTAATTATGGCTCGTGTTGACCGTCATTCTAGCATTATTGAATTGGCAGAGCGTTCGAGCGTGCCGGTTATCAACGGTATGTCTGATTATAATCACCCAACCCAAGAAATTGGTGATATTATCACAATTTTTGACCATTTGCCGCAAGATAAACCGTTGGACAGAATTAAGGTAGTATTCGTTGGTGATTGTACTCAAGTTTGTGCTTCTCTTATGATGATTACTACAAAATTGGGGATGAATTTTGTGCAATATGCTCCGCCGGCAAAATGGCTTGCCGACGAATTTATGAAGATTGGACGCGCCAATACACAGATGTATGGCGGTAGCGTACATGTTTCCGATAATCCAGCCGTATTGGAGGGTGCTGATTTTATCTACACTGACGTCTGGTATGGGCTATATGACAAAGAGACTCCAAAGGATGTCTACATGCGAGAATTTTATCCAAAATATCAAGTAAATGATGCGATGTTAGCAGCTACTGGCAATCCGAATGTGAAGTTTATGCATTGCCTCCCTGCTCGTCGTAATGAAGAAGTGACAGATAGTGTGCTGGATGGATCACACTGCGTTGCTTGGGATGAAGCAGAAAATCGATTAACCGCACAGCGGGGTTTGTTATTATATTTTGGTGGTGCAGCACAGGAGACTTTAGATTCAATTAAACAAAAAAAGGAGGGCAAAGATGCCTAAAAAACACAAATATAAATTCAGGCTGTTTAGCGCAGTACTCGCTACGGTTTGTATCATTCTAGTTGGAGATGCAGTTGCACCAACCGCTTCAATTGGTAATTCACAGTACGTTTGGTGGATTATTATGATTCTTGGTTTCTTTATCCCTTATGGTCTAATTTCAGCTGAGCTGGGCACGCAATATCCGTCAGAAGGTGGTATGTACACTTGGGTAAAGAAGGCCTTCGGACCAAAGTGGGCAGGCAGAGTAGCTTGGTATTATTGGGTAAATTATCCACTCTGGGTGGCCTCACTCGCTGACCTTGTTACGACCTACTTGTTGCAAATGCTTGGCTTTGATCTTTCTTGGCCGGTTATCCTTGCAATTCAAGTGGGATATATCTGGCTAGTAAGTATTCTTGGTTGTCTGCGTGTTTCACAAAGCGATTGGCTTTCTAATGTAGGCGCGGTTGCAAAGTTTATTTTTATGGCTGGCCTTGGCGGTTTAGGTATTTACGTGTTGCTTACACAAGGAAGTGCTAATCCAATTGATTCTTGGGTGGATCTTTTACCAATGGTAGGCGAAGATGGTAAATTCGACTTTGCTGGTCTAGGCTTTGTGTCTCTGATTATTTTCAATATGCTTGGTTTTGAGGTTGTTTCAACTTTTGCTGATGATATGGATAATCCGAAAAAGGAGATTCCTAAAGCAGTGATAGTTGGTGGAATTCTAATCGCATTTTTCTATCTATTGGCATCGTTTGGTATCGGCGTAGCAATTCCAGTCGAGGAGCTCAGTACCGATTCTGGTCTTTTGGATAGCTACAATATTTTACTTAATACGATCGGGCTATCTGCTGGTATTATCAAGGCGATTATTGTCGTAGTTGGTGGATTATTCATCTATACACTTATTGCTAATATCGCATCATGGAACTTTGGCGTTAACTCTGTGATTGCTTACGCAGCCGAAGATGGTACTTTTCCAAAATCATGGGCCAAGCGTAATAAAGACGGAGTCCCTTACGTTGTATCATTCTGGACTGGTTTTGTTGGCACGATTATCGCAGTTGCCGGTATTGTCGTTGCGCAGTTCGTGCCTGACCTAAGCAACTTGTTCTGGACTTTCTTCTCACTTAGCTTAGTGACATTATTATTATCTTACCTCCCAATGTTTATGGCCTTCCTCAAGCTCCATAAGCAGGGTCCTGCAGTCAAGAAAGGCTACTGGATTAACGGCGGCGCAATCAAGATAACCCTCTTTGGCGTAATTCCATTTCTTCTTCTCGTTGCTGCATTATTCTTTACCCTCTTCCCAGAATTCAACGCCGAAATGTTCGAGTATAATTGGCCACTCATCGTAGGTGCTTGTATTGCTGTTGTAATTGGCGAAATTATGGTTTGGAATATGAGTCGGAAACAATACTTAACGCGCAAAACAAAACGTACTGGGGCTCGTAAGAAAGCTGTATCCAGGAGATAAAAGGAAAAGAAAGGAGAAAAAATGAGAATTGTTGGAAGTACGCCAAAACAAGATGGCTATTATATGCCAGCGGAGTTTAGTGAGCATCGCTGCACTTATGTCTTATGGCCAGAGCGCGAAGACAACTGGCGAGAAAATGCTGAGCCAGGGCAAGCTGTCTTCAAAAAAGTTATTCAGACAATCGCTAAATATGAGCCAGTGATGGTTGGTACTAATATTTCGCAGTATCAAAACCTGATTCAAATGAATATGCCTAATGTGCAGATTCTAGAAATTAGTAATAATGACGCATGGGTACGCGATTGCGGCGCAACGTTCCTAGTTAATGATATGGGCGGTTTGCGTGCCGTAGACTGGAAATTTAATGCATGGGGCGGTCTAGTCAACGGTTTGTATTTTCCGTGGGATCAAGACGATTGGGTGGCCGCTAAAATGGCTGCCATTGAAAATGCCGATTATTATCACTTATCAGATTTTATCCTTGAAGGTGGTAGTATTCATAGCGATGGTGAAGGAACGATTCTCACCACTGAAGAGTGTTTGCTGGACGAAGGGCGTAATTCCAATATGACGAAAGCGGAAATTGAACAAATGCTTAAAGACTATTGTGGCGCCAAGAAAGTTCTATGGATTCCAAAGGGAATTTATATGGACGAAGATACTAATGGGCACGTTGACAATATTTGCCAGTTTGTTGCTCCAGGTAAAGTCGTTTTAGCTTGGGAAGATAATCAAGATGATCCGCAATATGAACGTTCCAAAGCCGCTCTAGATTACCTTGAAAGTGTTACCGATGCTAAAGGTAGAAAAATTGAAGTTGTCAAAATTCACGTTCCAAATCCTGTTACTATCAGAAAAGAAGAAGCAGATCATGTAGACGTAGTTGAGGGGAGTTTTCCACGCCGCGAAGGTGACCGCTTGCCGGCAAGTTATGTAAATTATTACAACTGCAATGGCGCTATTATTCTGCCGATTTTCGACGACCCTCACGACGACGAAGCGATTGCAACTTTGAGCGAACTTTTCCCGGATAAGGTAATCGAACCGATTTACGCTCGTGAAATTTTGCTTGGCGGTGGCAATATCCACTGTATTACGCAACAAGTTCCACGTCCGTAATTAGTATAAAAAGAGAGAATATGATAAAATATTATTAAATAATACAGTAATAGGAACGAAAAAAGGAGAAAATGAAGAAATTAGAATACGATGGCCCAATCGTTCTTGCTATCATGGACGGTGTCGGGATGCGTACGGCTAGAAATGGAAATGCGGTTAGACAGGCTCATACTGAATTTCTAGACGAAGCAATGGCAAAGTATCTCAATATTCCGCTCGACGCTTCTGGTGAAGCTGTGGGGATTATGCGTGGACAGATGGGCAATTCTGAAGTTGGTCATAACGCAATGGGTTCGGGTCAGATAATCAAGCAGGGAATTGCTGGCGTCGAAGAAGCTTTTGCAACTGGTGCAATTTGGGATACTGATTCGTGGAAGGAGATTATTAAGCGTACTAAAGTAGAAGGTAAAGACAAGCCTAAAAATACGCTCCACTTTGCTGGTATCTTTTCTGATGGCGGAGTACATAGTGATATTAAACACCTTGAAGCAATGATTAAGCGCGCTTATAATGATGGCGTTCGTAAAATCAGAGTGCATACCATTTTTGACGGTCGTGATGTTTCTCCACAGTCCGAACCAAAATACATTAAGCGTCTCGAGAAATTCTTTAAGAGTTTTAAAGATGCAGATTTTGCCATTGCTTCTGGCGCTGGTCGTATGGTAGCTGTGTCCGATCGCTATGAAAACGATTGGGGAATGGTTGCCTTAGGTTGGGAAATGATGGTTAATGGTGGCGCAAAAGCTTTGGACGGTAAAAAGGCTAAAGCGGGCGAAGCTATTGAAACCGAGAATGGCAAATTGTATTTCTTTAATTCTGCCGAAGACGCTATTAAACACTTTAGACACGAGAATAGTAAGATTCAAGACCAGTACTTACCAGCTTTTGTTGTAATTGACAAAAATAGTAGTCCAGTTGGTCCAGTTAGTGCTAGTGACGCCTTCATATATTATGATTTTCGTGCTGACCGTGCCGTTGAAATTGCTCGAGCCTTTACCGAAAAGAATTTTCATAAATTTGACCGTAGCTTATATAACGATATTACTGCGCCGAGCAAGGATGGTGCAAAAGTGTCCGTAACTGTTCAAGCTGAGGTTGGTAAAGATGGCAAAATTACTACTACTTCGACTGTTAAACCAAAAAGAAATGCTAATGGCTTACTTGCACGCGCACAAGAAGCTCTAGAAGATATTGGTAATAGCATCGAAACTTCTGGTGGTAGTCTATCTGAAGTTGTCAATAAAACTGTCAATACCGCATCCGAAGCTGTTTCAAAAGTAGCAAAGGCTGTAGTAAATGCAAAACCAGATGTTTATTTCGTTGGTTTGACTGAATATGACGCTGATAAGCATATTCCAGAACATACTCTCGTTCCGCCAGTCATAATAGAATCTCCACTCAATGTCTTCTTAGGTAAAGAGGGAATTTCGCAATTAGCGGTTTCAGAGACCGTAAAGTTTGGCCATGTGACTTATTATTTCAATGGTAATAGCTATAATACAGCTCCGGGAGAAGTTCAAGTAGAGGTTGAGTCGGATTCACATCCATTCAACACTCGGCCATGGATGAAAGCTGCAGAGATTACGGACGTTGTGCTTGAAGATATGGAAAAATTCGACTTTATCAGGATTAATTATCCTAATGGTGATATGGTTGGGCATTTTGCCGAGCTTGAGCCAACCATCGTTGCTGTAGAAGCGGTTGATATCCAACTTGCTCGCTTGGCTAAGAAAGTTGACGAACTTGGCGGTATGATGATTGTTACAGCTGATCACGGCAATGCAGAAGAGCTCCTTGATAAAGATGGCGTACCAAAAACTTCACATACCACTAATCCTGTGCCTTGTATTTTCTACGATAATACGCCAAACGCCAAGAAATATAAGAGTGCAGAATTGAAGGATGCGGGACTGACTAATCTTGCGGCTACCATTGCTACTCTTTTAGGCAAAGCAGATTATCCAGCGAATTGGCAAAAACCACTGATTAAATAAAAAGAAATAGAAGCGTCTAGCAATAGGCGCTTCTACTATGAAATAAAAATAGTGAAAAAATATAAAATTGTGGTATAATTGAAACAATATGTTAATCAATGCACTAAACTTCATAGGTTTTCCGATTCTGAGTCTTCATACTGGGACTCCGATCGCTAAGGTTTCTCAGGTAATTATGAATCCAGACGAGTTGAAAATTATAGCTTTTCGTATTGAGCCACTCGTTAGCCTGGGCGATGCCGGCGACATTTTGCTAGTTGAAAATATTCGGGAAGTCTCGCAGCTCGGAATGATTATCGATTCCAGCGATGATTTTGCAAGCGATGGCGAGGTTATTCGCGTTGATGATATTACTAAACTGGAGTTTGAATTGCTTGGTCTTAAAGTAATTACCAAGAAGAAAGAGAAGTTAGGTAAGGTGATTAACTATATTGTAGATAGCAGCTCATGGCTTGTGCATCAGCTAATTGTAGAAAGGCCATTTTTCAAAGCTATTTTTGACCCTGAGCTTGTGATTTCACGACGAGAAGTAGTCGAAGTTTATGACGATAAGATTATTGTTAAGAATGAGAAGTCTAAATCTCCTAAGTCGGCAATACCAGCTCCAAATCTTGCAGCTAATTTTGTAAACCCTTTCCGTGATCCAGAATTCCTTAAAGGTGGAGAGGCGGAAGCTACCAAAGACATTCCAGTAAATCATTCTCAGACCAAAGAGTAATTTATATCATGTATGATATAAATAATATAGAATAACTCATTACAACAACGAGTATGGCTAAAAATAATTATATCATATATGAGATATTACAGATAGGGCAGTTACAAGAGTTCTCTAGAATATCTATCTCACATATGATATGTTTCTAATAGTCATATTTGTATAGATTCTCGGTAGAAGACTCCTCTACCGCGTTTTTGGCTGCCTGATAACTGAACCCTTGGCGAATCCAGTAATTCAGTAAACCCTTGTCATTATATTTTTTGCGCTTCATCATTACTACCTTAGCAATTTCTTCCTCCTCCACGCGTGGAGAGTTTTGTAATGCTTCATTGATAATATCTTTGTCTACACCTTTCTGTAGCAGTTCAGCATAAAGGCGCTTTTGGCTGATGCCTTTTCTGATGTAACGATTTTCCACGAAGTATTTTGCAAAAACTTTATCATTCAAATATTTCTTTTCTATCAACCTCTCTAATACCAGGTCTGCATTTTTCTCGCTGATTTCTTCGAGCGGACGTTTCTCCTCCTCGGCGCGTTTACGATTTAGCAGCTTACGTTTATAAATCCGACGCCGCAAATACAATTTAGCCTCCAAAATCGAGTGTGGACGAGTCATGCACCATTCCAGCGTACGCTGATATAGCTTTCCGAATTCAGAGGCCTCCTTGAGCTCATTTAAGCGTGCTGGTGTGATTTTTAGCCCTACTTTAAGCTTAAAATCTACCACCTGCACAACATCAAGCGAAAAAGCGAACCTGCCATTGATATAGACGTTTACACGATTTTGATCGCGTACTCCAGGCGCTAGACGAGTAATAATTTCTTCCCCAGGGTCAGCCTGAATCTCGAGATAATCATCGCCGTCTAAATCCATAATCTCAAGGTCAGAATCTTCGTCTGCAGATTTGCCGTCTTCGCTATCATCCCCCAGATCGCTCGGCGTAACGTCCTCCAGGCTACCATAAATCTTCTCGGCTTCTCGCTCTCTCGCTTCTGCTCGAGCCCTATCTAACGAATCAATTGATTCTATCTTGAGTCCCATCTTACTCCACCCTTCCTAGTACTATTCTGCTGCCACCTCAACGACTTCACTAACTTCAGTCTCTTCAATATCTTCCTCTTCTTCGTCGCCATCAATATTTGCAACTTTACGCACTTTTTGCTCAATCTCCGCAAGTAGTTCAGGGTTTTCTCTTAAGACGTTTTTGCCATTCTCACGCCCTTGCGCTAAGGTTTCACCATTATATTTCAAAAACGCACCAGCCTTATCAACTACGCCATATTGCACCGCAAGATCGAGCACATCTCCAACTTTGCTAATACCTTCGTTGTACATAATATCAAATTCCGCCATTCTAAATGGTGCTGCAATCTTATTTTTTACAATCTTGACTTTTGTGCGGTTTCCAGAAACACTATCTCCGTCTTTGATTTGACCAATCCGGCGAATGTCTAATCTAACTGAAGCATAGAATTTGAGCGCATTGCCACCTGTCGTGGTTTCTGGGCTACCGAACATCACACCAATCTTCATTCTAATTTGGTTAATGAAAATTACCGTCGCCTTAGACTTGGAGATAATACCAGTGAGCTTACGCATTGCCTGTGACATCAATCTCGCTTGTAAACCCATTTGTGAATCACCCATATCGCCATCAATTTCCGCCTGTGGCACTAATGCTGCCACGGAATCTACCACAATCAAATCTACTGCACCCGAACGCACTAAAGTTTCGCAAATTTCAAGAGCTTGTTCGCCGTTATCCGGCTGAGATACAAAGAGATTATCGGTATCTACACCGATGCGTTTTGCGTACGCTGGATCTAAGGCATGCTCAGCGTCTATAAAAGCAGCTTGCCCGCCTTGCTTCTGGATTTCAGCAATTGCATGTAATGTCAAGGTGGTCTTTCCAGAGGACTCTGGACCATAGATTTCAATAATTCTCCCCTTTGGGTAGCCTCCGCCTAAAGCTAAGTCAAGCGAAAGTGATCCTGATGGTAGTAACTCTACATCAATTTTCCGAGTTTCTCCAAGTTTCATGATTGAACCGGTACCAAATTGTTTTGTAATCTGCGCAATTGCAAGATCGAGTGCCTGCTTTTTGCCTGCATCTTCCGAAATGTTTTCTGATTTATTGGATTTTTTTACCATATTACCTTCCTTTATTATCTTTATTGTAGCACTATATAACAAAAAAAGAAATTTTTACAACAATAAGCATGATACTTTTTGCGATTTTAAACGTCCCTGTCCCTGTTAAAAAACTCAAAAAACTAGCATTTTTTCTTGAAGATACGGTTTTTACTACCTACTAGACAATATTTCTAGTTAGTCGATTTTTGTACTAAGGGCCACTAAACCCCACTAGCCAGCGGCTCAATATTAGCTCCTAAGCGATTTAGCCTTGAAGCAAAGTCTTGATAACCACGATTGATTGGATAAACATTATGTAGTACTGAGACTCCGGGCGCAGCCAGCATCGCCAGTAACACTACTACGGCTGGTCTCAGAGCTGGCGGTGCCACTAGCTCTGCTGGACGCCAGTTGGTTGGACCTTCCACGTAGACGCGATGTGCATCTAGTAGTTCAACGTGCGCGTTAAGATTTTCCAAATACGTGGTATAAACCGCGCGGTTCTCAAATACCCAGTCATGAATCAAGGTTCTGCCTCTAGCGGTAGCGGCGATTACCGAGAAAAACGGTAGGTTATCAATATTTAATCCAGGGTAAGGCATAGGCGCAATTTTGTCACTCGGTGCCACGAGGTTAGATTTTTGAATCCGCAAGTCCACTAATTTGGTTTTGTTATTTGTGCTGTAATATTCTGGAGAACGCTCAATCTCGGCTCCCATAGATTTCAGAATCTCTAGCTCTATTTCCAAAAAGTCAATTGGTGCCCGTTTGATTACTAACTTTGATTTTGTCACTAGTGCCGCTGCGATAAAAGACATCGCTTCGATAGGATCCTCAGCTGGGGAATACTCCACGTCCATATGAATTCTATTTTTGCCACGCACGCGCAAAGTTGTTGTCCCAATACCGCGCACCTCAACTCCTAACTTTTGCAAGAAGAAACATAAATCTTGCACCATATAATTCGAAGATGCTCCAATGATAGTTGTGTCACCTGGATATAAGGCTGCCGCCATTAAAGTATTCTCTGTCACAGTATCGCCACGCTCGATTAGTACAATACGTTTAGGTGGAAAGGGCGACTCCGCAGAATCGATAGGTTTTTTCAGAAAGCCACGTCTGTCTGGACGAGGGTTACTTACGGTAATATCATAAAACCCACTACATGACCCAGCATCAACTTCTACTCCGAATTCTGAGAGCGCTCTCAAATGTGGCTCAATCGTACGTGTTCCTAACGTGCAACCGCCAGCATATGGCAGTTTGAAACGTTTAAAACGATGTAACAGCGGTCCCATGAACATTAAAATTGAACGCGTCTTTCTTGCTGCCTCAACATCTATATGATCTAAGTCTATTTCTTTTGGAGGGGTGATCTCCAAATCCCTATTATCATTTATCCAATGACACTTTACGCCTAGTGACTCTAGAACCTCGATAATCCGAAAAACTTCTTCGATTCTGGCTAAATGTTTTAAAGTTGTCGTCCCGTTATTTAATAGGGAAGCGCAAAGTAGTGCTACCGCTGCATTCTTGCTAGTATTGATAGTTGTCTCACCTCTTAGTTCCTTGCCGCCATGGATTCTGTAGCTTTGTGAAGGCGTAGTATTAATCGAGAGAATTGATTCTCCTAGAGCTTGGGATAGTTTACTAATCAAATCAAGAGATAAGTTTTGATTGCCTTTTTCAATACGGTGGATAGCTGACTGGCTCGACCCAATTTCCTCTGCTAAATCTGTCTGTGTCCACCCTTTCTGACTGCGCAGACTCTCTATCACTCTACCAATTTTAACCTGATAATCTGGTTCTTTAGAATTCCTTTTCATACGCTCATTTTATCACAGTTTTTTCATAAAGAGAACCATAAGAGTTTTATAATGGTCATATCATATATGATATGAATAAAATAGGCGAAAATGAGTATTCTCAATCTGTTTTATCTCACATATGACATTCTAACTTTATCAAAGTTCTTCAATATGAATAGACATGTTTAAACGAAATTATCACATATATGATATATTATTATAGATAAAATCTAGTTTTTGAGAATTTGATTAAATGGTCTTGAGGCAAATTAAAAGCCTTGCCTGAGCTATAGGTTCGGATAGCTTGCAAGAAATCTAATAATTGCGGTTTTGTTGCTGGAATATTGGCGTTCAGAGCTCCTGAACGCAATATTTCTAGGGCTGCAGCGTCGTCTATGTCTCTAAACCACGCTCTTTCCCAAACTGTGTTCTTTGCTGGAATTAGAGTGGTGATATTATCTTCGATTTGCTCTCGTAGACGTCTCTGCTCCAGCCATAGTTGATAAAGCTGTTTTTTTTGCGTATCACTTAAGCTCCTCACTTTTGGCCGAATACGGTTACGCAGATAATTTTCAGAATTATTAGTAGGATCTTCACGAAAAATAATTTTATTCTCAGCCGCATATCTTAGGATATCTTTTTTGGTTAACGGTTGAGTTAAATTCAACTTATGCAGCATTGCTGGCTCCAAGAAAGGTCGTCTCACGCTATTCATCCCCAAAACCGCGAGCCCTCGCCAGCCTGTGCCACGTAAGAAATTAATTGCAACCGATTCTATTAAATCATCAAGATGGTGTGCGGTGCAAATAATTGCTGGCTGATTTGCATTGCCTATGCGATTCAAGAAGGTGTAACGTGCCTTCCGCGCAACTTCTTCTGCGACCCTCTCTCCCAGCGATGATGTTTCTGTCACGTACTTTAGTCCGCACCTTTTTGCCGTCTGTGCCACAAAATCAGCATCATCTTGTGCGGACTTTCTTGTACCGTGATTAAAATGCGCCACAATAATGTCGCTCTTATTATAGTGTGAAGCCTGTAAAAAAAGATTCAGCATTACCATTGAATCTATTCCGCCAGAAACTGCTAGAATTATCTTCATAAACTCCCTATTTTATGCTATAATTATACCATATGACAGATAAAATCAGAAATTTTTGCATTATAGCTCATATTGACCATGGTAAGTCCACGATTGCCGATCGCATGATGGAGCTCACGGGAACGGTTTCGAAACGCGAGATGAAATCTCAGCTGCTTGATTCGATGGAATTAGAACGTGAAAAAGGTATTACAATTAAGCTCGCACCAGTTCAAATGCACCGGAAGGGCTATGAGCTGAATTTGATTGATACGCCGGGGCACGTAGATTTCTCCTATGAGGTTTCTAGGTCTCTGCAAGCTGTAGAGACTGCAGTGCTGGTGGTTGATGCTACTCAAGGCATTCAAGCGCAAACTTTGGCAAATGTCTACTTAGCTTTAGAGCAAAATCTGTATATTATTCCAGTAATCAATAAGGTAGATTTACCGGCAGCTGATGTTGAGAAGGTGCAACTGCAACTAATCAATTTGCTTGGATGTAACCTAGACGAGATTATTCCAGTTTCTGCTAAAACTGGTTATAATATTGATAAAATTCTGGATCGTATTGTAGAAGCAGCTCCAGCACCACGCAAATTATCTCACCAAACGAATATTCGTGATGAAAAAAGTACCGAAGATGGCCAAAGAGAGTATAATGAATTATCTCATGAAATGAATAATAACAGAAGTAATAGTGTTGATAATTCTGAAAAATCTTCATATCATGGAGCGAATAATCATTCGCAAACTAAAGCGCTGATTTTTGATTCATACTTTGACGATTATCGGGGCGTTGTACTCTATGTGCGGGTTTTTGAAGGTGAAATTCCAAAAAATTCCGAGATTCAGATGATGGCTACAGGCATTAACGGTATTGCTCTAGAAGTGGGGAACTTAACCCCTCGAATGACGGCGCGAGAAAAACTGCAAGAGGGAGAAATTGGTTATATTGTCACTAGCCTTAAGACTACTCGCGAAGCTAAAGTTGGCGATACTGTTACTTTGACTAAGAATCCAGCTGCCACTCCGCTTCCAGGCTATAAGAATGTTTTACCCTTTGTCTATGCTGGGTTTTTCCCAGTTTCTAATGATCAGTACGAAGAACTCAAGGAAGCTGTGGAGAAATTAGCAATGTCGGACTCGGCTCTAGTTTTTGAACCAGAGAATTCCCCAGTTTTAGGTTTTGGTCTCCGGATTGGCTTCTTAGGACTCTTGCATCTTGACATTATTAAAGAGAGGTTGGAGAGGGAATTTAATCTTGATTTAGTGATTACAAACCCTAGCACTAATTACGAGGTAACTATGAGTGATGGCGCTGAGTTTAATATCCGTTCAGCCTCAGATTTGCCTGATCAGTCGGTAGTTGCAGAGATTCGTGAGCCATGGGTAAAAGGAGAAATTATTTTGCCATCTAATATGATAGGTGGAGTTTTGGATTTGATTAATAAAAAACGTGGACACCAAACTAATCTGAGCTATATTGAAGATCGTGCCGTAATTGACTTCGAAGCACCGATGGCTAATTTGCTGACCGATTTCTACGATCAGCTCAAGAGTATCACTTCTGGATATGCTAGCTTTAACTACGAATTAGCAGATTACCGGCCTGAAGATTTGGTACGGCTAGATTTTCTAGTGGCTGGGAATAAAATGGACGCACTAAGTATTATGTGTCACCGGATTGAGGCAGATGCGCTAGGACGCGAAATTACCAAGAAATTAAAAGAAGTGATTCCGCGACAGAATTTTGAGGTTGCCCTGCAAGCGGCCATTGGCGCAAAAATCATTGCTCGCGAGACTATTGGAGCTTACCGTAAGGATGTGACCGTAAAAATTCACACGGGTGACCGTGATAGAAAGGCCAAACTACTTGAAAAGCAGAAAAAAGGAAAGGCTCGTATGAAACGCTTCGGGAAGATTGACATTCCGTCAGAAGCCTTCACTGTAATGTTGAAGCGGAATTAAATAATATATCACATATGTTATATATTACAAAATGTCTTTTGGTTTTTCGCGGCGAGAAAAACCGTAGCATCTCGCATTTATAAAAGTTGGATAAATGTAGGTATTCACGAATTCAAAATAAAATCCACTGTCTATAACTTCACTAGCGGTACTGCTCCAGAGTGGTGTTGTGCTTCCGGAATGCACCTTAGTACCAAGGCCCTGATCTAGATAGCCAGCCTCTATCTGATAGAACGGGTTTTGTAAAATTTTATTGCTTAGGTCCTCCTTGCCATAGCCTTGTTGATTATTCCCCTTTTCCTCAAACCTCAGCAACTTACGTTGCTTCTCCTCGGGTGTCGTCTCGGGAATAAAAATGTGTAACATTTTTATTCCTCTCGTCTCCTACGAGGTTAAACCCATACAGACTTATGCATTATCTTAATCATAAGTATTAACAAAGCATCTTCTAACTTTAATACTTTTCCGGCGAAAAGCTCTAGACTTCTAATAAAAAGAGTGTTAAACTAGGGATATTGAAGTTGTTTATCTAGCCATGGTTCTCTTTAGAATCATGGCTAGATTCATGTTCGTCTTTATCTTCTGGTGAAGATTCTATTTTATTAAAATCTATCGACTGCTCACCTAAAGATAAATCAGACGAATATGAGAGCTTTAGCTCGATATTACAAGTCGAACTTTTGTTCGACTTGTGTCTATGTTTCCATAGACAACTAATAGTTTGTATTATAAATCTAAACATGGCTCGAACCATTCTTTATATCTCCTTGTTTACGTACTAGTTTACAAAACTGCCTAGAGCTTGTTCGCCGTATTGTCAGTATATAGCAAATTTTTCTAAACTTACAACAATAAGCGTGATAAAAACTGCGGATCTATTGGTGGCTTTTAGACAAATAAAGCCGCCTACAATCCAGAATTTTATCGTATCACCAAACTACCTTGTCTTAAGATTTTAATTTTTCCGGAGGTAGCATCTATAATAGTGGATGGAACTTCAGTAGTTCTCCCACCATCTACTATGATGTCAACTTTATTCTCAAAGTCCCCTAGAAAATCGCTTAGTTCAACTCCTTCTTTGCGACCCGCTAAATTAACACTTGTGGTCGCCAGTGGATACGGGAAAGCGCGCAAAATTTGTAGAGCCAACTTATGGTTTGGAATTCTTACGCCGATACCAGTTCTATTAGCCGTGAGGATATCTGGTACTTCGCTTTTCTTGTTTAGGATTAGCGTCAAATTACCTGGAAAATATTTTTTAATCAAATCTTTTTCTAGATCATTCACAATGTTTGCCACTAAATTAACTTTCTCGATCGAATCTGTCAATACTCCAATCGGATTATCAAAGCTCCGCTCCTTCGCGGAAAACAGCTTTACGATAGCTGTTTTACTAAAAGCATTACAGGCAATTCCATAGACTGTATCTGTAGGGAAGATAATCAAACCATCCTTATATAAGACGTCAACAATTTCAGCCAGATAGACGGCGTCTAGGCTTTCTAGCGTCTTTTGCTGATTCTTAGGATTACTCATAAAATATATTTTACCACAATTTCTCATTTTTTGGTAGAGTATTTTGATAAAAATGACATTTATGCAATAAGCAGAATCAGCTTAAATCCCCATAAAACTGTTGTAATTTTTACAACACAAGCTTGTATTTTTCTTAAAAACTAGATAAAATAATAAAGTTGACCTGAATATTTTCCTAAAAATAGTGAAACTATTCTTGAAGGCGGACTCAAAATTAGGTAAAGACTTCGTATAATAGTACTTTTGTGCTCAGAAGATAAAAATGAAAGGACACAATGAAAGACGGAGAAAATCAGTATTTAGGGAAGGAGAAGATTTCTAAGCTCTTGCTCAAATTCTCTATCCCCTGTATCATGGCTCTCTTAATCACATCACTATATAATATTGTCGACCAGATTTTTATTGGTCACGGCACTGCTGAAGGTTTAGGTGCAGTTGGTAACGCTGCCACATCTATTGTTTTTCCACTCACACTGATGGCGGTAGCTTTCGCTGGTATGTTTGGCGATGGTACGGCAGCGTTTTTGTCAATTTGTCAGGGTCGCAAGGATACTAAAAACGCTCATCATGCTGTTGGCAGTACGCTTATTATTGTATTGTTAATTAGCATTATTTTAGTAATACTTGGCTTTATTTTTGCAGGACCAATCTTAACAATGTTTGGCGCCAGTGAATATAACATTGAGTTTGCCAAACAATATTTTTACATCATACTGGCATTTTTCCCGGTCTACATGATTGGCTATGCACTCAATTCTGTTATTCGAGCCGATGGTTCACCGAACTTTGCAATGGTTGCTACTGTGGCTGGAGCTGTCACCAATATTATTCTTGATCCAATTTTTATCTTTGTTTTTAATTGGGGAATCAAAGGTGCAGCCTGGGCAACGATTACTGGGCAGATTATTACTTTGATTATTTCAATTGTCTATCTTTTTCGAACTAAAACTTTTAGAATTCAAGCTTCCAGTTTTAAGGTTGAGAGCCAGGTGCTCAGTAATATTGCCAAACTTGGCATTTCCACCTTTATTACTCAACTATCGATTGTAATTATTTCTATGGTCTGTAACAAGATGCTCGCTACTTTTGGAGCGGATTCGATTTACGGTGCTAATGACCCGCTTGCGATTATCGGCATTTGTATGAAGGTCTTTACTATTGTGTTAAGTATTGCCATGGGTATTATTATTGGTGCACAACCAATATTGGGTTACAATATCGGTGCTGGTAAGAATGATCGTGTCCGCGAAACTTTCCGCAAATGTCTCACCGCTACGGTTGTAGTTGGTCTCGTTGCTACTGTGATTTTTGAGCTTTGCCCGCAGCCTATTATTCAAATTTTCGGCTCAAATTCAGAGAATCCAGAACTGTATATGCAATTTGCCGTCTTAACTTTCCGCATTTTCTTGATGCTAATTACCTTTACTTGCGTAATTAAAGTGATTTCCATCTTTTTCCAAGCTGTTGGCGAACCACTTAAAGCTACAATTGTATCTTTAATTCGTGATATTGTCATTTTCGTACCACTTGTCTTAATTTTTCCAAATCTGTTTGGGATTGAAGGTGTACTGTGGGCGGCGCCAGTTGCAGATGTGATTGGTATGATTGTAGCGGTTAGCCTTGCAATCGTCTTCTTTAAGAAACTTGGTCACGTTGCACCAGCAGAATCCGAAGCGCCGATTATTGAAGAGTCTATTAAGGGTATGGTTATTACTATTTCTCGCGAACATGGTTCCAAAGGCAAAAGAATTGGCGAACTAGTTGCACAACAACTTAATATTCCATATTATTCCAAAGAAACCACTGCGCTTGCAGCTAAAGAGAGCGGGCTTGACGCCGAATATATTGATAAAGTTGGTGATAACCCAGTGGACGATTTATATCTTACCACTTCTCCAGCGCAATATGCTATTGAAGCTCAAGATAAAGCCATTAAGCATATTGCTAGCAAGGGTTCTTCTGTAATTATTGGTCGAGCTGCAGATTACGTTTTGAAAGATCGAAAGAATCTACTCCGTGTCTTTATCTATGCGCCTAAGGATTTACGCATTGAGAATATTAAAGAAATGTATGGTGATAGTGAAGAAGATGCTATCAAGAACCTCAAGCGTTCTGATAAACACCGTTCCGAATATTACGAAATGATTTCAGGTCAAAAGTGGGGTAAGCCAGAGAATTACGATTTATGTATCAATTCTTCTATCGGTACAGAAGCTGCCGCTAAGATGATTGTTGATGTTGTCAACGGTCGGAAGAATAAGAAATAGATTTCAATCGTTTTGAACATCAAGTGTAGAAGCAATACTCAAATTTATGGTAAGAGTATTGCTTTTTACATATATGTATGATATTATAATATGGTAATCAAGAGAAATATGCGTTACGTACTTTTTAAGAGGAGGTATCAATATATGATTTCTGCAATTGGCTTAGAGTTGAAATATAATGGCGACCTATCGGCCACGGAGAACCTTTTTGTTCAACTTTATGGTCGCACACCAAGGCAGGATTGTTCCAAAGAGCTTCGAGGAAAATTAATTAGTATTCTAATACGAGTTAATCAGACTGACAATACGGAGCTACTATTAGATTTCTTTCGTCTTAGCGATGAAGCGAACTGGCTTCATGGACATAGTTTGGCGGAACTGCTGATGGTGGACAGGACTCTAACAGCGCTGCGCGAACGGACTATGAGTGATATTCTCTACTGCTTTGGCGAATGTGAAACTCATGGCCAGATTACTCCGTTGCTTAGTATGGAAGCTCTCGATATTCCGAATAATCAGGACTTGGATGACTTTCATAAGACTCTGTTACAACGTATTGATTGTCTACTGCTAGAACGACAAGAATTAAAAATTCAGCTTTCTCAATACGAAAAGACCAAAGACGCTGTGATGGCCTCAAGCACTCGCGATATGGAACGGAGGCGGCAAAAAGCTTTGAGCTTGAGCTTTGCAGATTTGAAGTTGACAGCGCTAACTCACAGCAAAATTCGACAAAGCGGCATTCTTACGGTAGACGAGCTGACAAGAGTGACTGTGTCCGAACTGCTAAAAGTTCATAGCATCGGCAGGAAGACCGTTGAAGAGCTTCAGCAGAAATTAGCAGTCCATGAGCTCTCTCTGCATTCGGATCTGCCGTTTATTCGCTAGTATTTTTGTAAACCCTGCCATTTTTAAAGGTGGGGTTTCGCATATGTGTTTGTTATATTTCTGCTTCAATCAGCTCGCAATTATTAATATGAAAACCACCACTCACATATTTTCTATCATTATGAACGAGAAAAAGCATCCGTTTTAAGATCCCGCCCGAACTAACCACGAGGATGTTTGCATTTGTATCATTCTCCGCCCTCATTTTCTCCAAAAAATCTGCCGCGCGCTTTTGCAGGCTTAAGATTGGTTCAATACCATAGATATCAGTGTTTAGTTTTTCGTCGAAAATATTTACACCAAATTCGTCCCAACTATTTAACACTCTACCTTCAGCTTCGCCAAAACTACGCTCTTTGAGCAAATCATCTTGAATAATTTTCACTTTTCCATCAGTGATGATTTCGGCAGTTTTAAGAACGCGTTGTAATGGGGAACTATAGCAAACGTCAAATATCAATCCTTTGTCGATAATTTCCTGTCGCAGCTTCTTGGCTTGCAATATTCCGTGATCATTCAGTGGCTTGTCACTCCAGCCTTGCAAGCGTTTGCGTTCGTTCCAATCAGTTTCGCCGTGGCGCA
>CAZVTE010000005.1:0-18480 GCA_964629705.1 uncultured Candidatus Saccharibacteria bacterium
AGGCGCTACTCCGCCCTAAAGTGCGTGCTACCGCCTGCACCTAGCCTAGCACAAACTGAAAATAATTAGCAAGCATGAGCTTGATATTTTTGTGTAAATATTATGCGGTATGGCTTTCTTTTAATCTGTACTAAGCTTCATTTGCCGTCCCTCCAGAAGCTTAAATTTCATCCCGCCCTCATACCGCACTTTCTCTTTATCTTGCTTTAGAAAGGCTATTTTTAAGCTCTAATACTAAAATAGGCTTATTTTAGTATTAGAGGAAGTATACTTTTTAGCATAAAAGTAGTCAATTTGCTCTAAAACGCAAATTATTAACCTAAACAAAAGCGTTTTAGTAAAAGTGCTGTTTCCTATCCACTTTTATGCTAAAAAGCCTCAGAATGGCTAAATTTAAAGGCTGAGAGAGTGTTTCAATATATTTTTACTGTAGCGGAGAGTCCAACCGATGTCTTTTGTCATGCCGCCAGATGCGTAAATTTTAGCTCCAGTTTGCACAGTGTAGTATGCGGATATTGCAACTTCAGCTGCAGTATTCGACCACATATTACTACATTCTCCAGAAAATTCTAGCATGCTATGATTAGTATACATCCAACCAGTTTTGGTGAAATATAATGGTGATACTAAGGCATTCCAACCTAAGGAATTAGGATTGTCATCATAATAAATTTTACCTTCATCTTGATTTTTGAACTCAAACCCATACTGCTCCAGTAGATAGGCAAAGTCTTAGTGGTGGGTTTCCTTTATCTTCGAGCGCAATAGGTATATGCAGACAAGTAGTGGTGAAGCCACACTTGTCAGCAAGAATGATCAGAAGATTCTGCCTATGACAGGCAGTGAACTCACCGACAACACGTGGGGTTATAGTCTTGGCAGTGGGTTTGCAGCGGTTCCAGCTACGCAAACCGATTCTAGCGCAGCTGAATTAGCGAACGCTTATGGCAGCATTTGTCAGAAAGGTTGGCAATTGCCATCTTCTCGAGACAATACCGAAATTACTGACATTGGCGGAGATGTAACATTCTACGACCTCTTAGCTCGATATGGCTATACCTTTCCTGGAGAAGATGAACGAAAGATTCGCTACGGTGCAACTGCTCAAAATGGCTATAATCTTAACCTTAAGCCGTGTTATTTTACGAAAAGTAGTCAAATAGATTTGAACGATGGTAGTCTGTCAAGCGTGGGTGCAAAAAATGTAGCTACCGTTTTTGAAAAAGTGGCAGCATAATTCAACCCCATAGACCTAGCAAGACTTATTTATGAGCAGTCCTCTTGCGGCTAATAACATTGCTCAGAATAATAAAGCCAACCGTAAAGGCAATCAGCACGAGCATATTAGCTAACACCGGCCAGAGATTTTCGAGGCTATAGCTAGTGATTTCAGTAAGCAGTTCATTGTTAGCATTATACCAATAGGCTGGCAAAATATGCGCAAGAGTAATGACGGAGTCCGGTAGCCATTGCATCGGCACAAAAGCACCGCAAAGAAAAGCCGAGCCGAGTGCTACTACATTAACGATTCCAGAAATAGCTTCACGATTAGCGACTAAATTACTAATCAAAAAGGCGAGAGCAGTAGCGTTGATAGTGAAGACTAGAGCGTTAAGACTATATAATGCGCCATTCAAGCTCCACATTACGCCGCCTCCGACCAAAACAAAGCCGATTGCAAGATAAACTAGCCATAAACAGACAGCGTAGAGGCAATTCGCTGCAAAAAGTTCACGATTTAATTTTTTATAACTGGTGGAACTAATCAAGTTCCGGCGTCTGATATTTTCATTTTTGAAACTGCTCATCACAAGGCAAATTATATAGACTAGGCAAGCAAGAATGGAGTAGGTTGCAAAGCTAAAATAGCGGTTAGCTTTTGCATATTTATCACCAATGCTTCCATCTAGGACTGCTACGCTAACATCTTGAGCTAGCGCATCTCTAGTACCTTTGATAATTTCTTCCGCATCCATGCCAGCTGCTAGGAAAATTGCAGCATGATGCAGATATTTTTCGAGTAGAATTTCGGCAAGGCTAGAATTATAGTCGCCAGTACTGCGAATTAATACTTGCGGAGTCTCTCCCGCCATAAAATCTGTGGTGAAACCCGCTGGAATTTCAATAATCGAATTCACTTCACGGTAGAACAAAGCATCATCCAGCTTTTCGCTGCTCTCATAAGTTTTCACTTCGGCGTTTTCTCGCAAAAAGTCTGTCAACCCTGTGGCGATAGTATCACCATCTTTGTCTATAATTACAATATCAGGCTTGGTATTCTCAAAATCAACCACCGAACTATTGTCTTGGATAAAGAAGCCACCAAAGATTACCAATAATCCAGTATAAAGTAAAACTATCCATTTGTTGTGCGCTAGAATTTTTAAGAAAGCTTTAAAGACGGTCATACTTTTGCCTCCCGAGATAGGTGCTAGCGATTCCAACGAGGGTAATAGTGATAAGACTTAAAATCATAACATCACGCCAGAATCTTTCTAATCCCGTATAATAATATATACTGTAAAGACCGTCGGTGATTAGCGCAGCAGGATTCACTAGATTGATAATTGGTGCATTAGTGTCAATCAAATTCTTCATACCAATCCCCATCATACCAGCAAAGAAGCAACCGGTCATAGTCACGGCAAGAAGGATGCCGGTTTTGGCGCTCTCGCCCACTTTGAAAATCACCGCAATTGCTAGACCCAAAGCTAGACCAGTGAGGCTACCGACAAGGCTGAGCAGAATCACTAAATGTGTTTTGTCGCCAAAATCAACTTTAAGTCCGAAGATCATGAGCGCAAACAGCGCAATCAACCCTACCAACTGCACAAGGTAGCTCGCTAGCAAGCTACTAAGCACTACGACTCCCTTTTTCGCTGGACTGACGGTAATACGTTTGCCGCTGGCACTGAGATTAGCGAGACTCTTGCCGACTGCTGCCATTGCCAAAATTCCCCCATACAGACAAGCCATTGCTACCAGTGTATAATATTCAATCATAGTGTAGCTGATTTTAGTGGGAGAAACATCTTTGATAAACTGATTTTCTTGACTTAGCTCAGCCATCACCTCACGCATCTTTTCGGGATGCTCTTGGAGAATAATTTCTAGCGTTTCCTTCTGCTCAGCAATATTCTCCACCACCGTGCGTAGTACCGTCTGTTCAATCCCACTAGCCTTAACGGTAATTCTCGGTGCGCCTTCTTCCAGCTCTACGACACCCACCACTTCGTCACCGGAGAGCAACGTATTAATATCATCTTTTGAGATTTCTTTGATTCTGAATAGTTGCTCTGTGTTTCCCTCTTCGCTCAGGCTTTCTAGAGCTGGCGTGTAGATCTCGTCTTCACCTACCACGGCAATATCAAAAATACTTAGACTCTCGCTATTCTCAATATCTGAAAATGCCATATTAAACAATAACGCCATGATTAGCGGAAAGGCTAAAGTCCAAAAAATTAAGACTTTATTCTTGAAAAGAATTTTAAGAGTATATTTAAAATTATGCCAAAACATTAGTCGCGTAGCCCCTTGCCGGTTAATTCGAGAAAGACATCATTCAAAGTCGGTCGCTCGCTGAAGATTTTGTCGTATTTAATGTGGTTACTCTTCAAAAGTTCCAGCAAGTTCTCCAAGTTATTACCGGCTTGATTGTACTTCACAATCAAAGTGTCATGGTGCATCTCTGCATTTGCTACATATTCTAGCTGGGCTATCTTTTCTAAAACTGCGTCGCTAATTTCCGCTACCTCCACACTGATTTTCTCTTTGATACTGGCGCGCTCCTTGAGGCTATCATTAGTACCCTCCGCAATCACCTGTCCTTTGTCAATAATCACCACACGGTCACAGAGTATCTCAACTTCTTCCATATAGTGCGTGGTATAGACAACGGTAGCACCAGCTTCACGTAGTTTTTCGATATTATCCAAAATATGATTACGACTTTGCGGGTCTACGGCCACAGTTGGCTCGTCAAGAAAAATTAGTTTGGGCTTATGTGCAATACCGCAAGCAATGTTTAACCTTCTTAGCAAACCGCCGCTGAGTTGTTTTGGTCGAAATTTCTTGAACTCCTCTAATCCTACTAATTTAACCGTATCTTCTACGCAACGCCGGCGTGTTTCTTTATCGCTAATATAGAGTCCGCAAAAATAATCAATGTTATCATAAACTGAGAGCTCGTCAAACACGGCCACTTCTTGAAAAACAACACCAATTTCACGTTTGAGGTGATATGAATTAGGGCGCATAGTTTCGCCAAACACTTGAATTTCACCGGCATTATATTTAAGCAGCCCTAAAATACAATTGATAGTAGTAGACTTACCGCTGCCATTTGGTCCAAGTAAGCCAAGAATCTCGCCCTCTTTCACGCTAAAACTTAGGTTATCAATTGCTCGAATTTCACTGTAATCTTTGACTAGATTCTTGACCGTAATCACATCACGCATTTATTTTCTCCGTTTTGCTTCTAGCCAGCTGGGTATTTCTGTGAACTTAATTTCTGGCATGTAGTTAATATCATTACTAGTGACATCAAAATATTTCTTGTAAACTTCATCTACGCTCCCATAAATTGCATCTTTCATAGTAAAGCCTAGTAGTTCACAAATCTTAACCACTTTTTCGTTCGTTGGACCTTCAATTTCTACGAAGGTAGGAATCCACGGCCAGGTATCAATATCAATTTCTACGCCGTCCAGCAGCCACTCCTCGCGCAAGGTTTCCTGCTCGGCTTTTGGCTTAATGCCGAGAGCTTTGACAAATTTCACTGCTTCGTCATAATTATCCACCGTGAGGCAGATTTCTTTAGCCCCACCAAGCTCAAGACTGTCATGATATTTATATGACATTGTCACCTTATTGCCTTCGTCACGAACTCTTGCAAAACTGTGTTCACCAGTATCAAAGACCACCCGACGCATCTTAGTCTCTTCGAGTAGTAGCTCGCCACCAGCGGCGCGGATTCGATTACGCAAGTCTTGTTTATCAATATTAATGAAGGTTGCTTCAATTTCTGGCTGGATTTCATTATTCATAAATCTATTGTAGCACAAAAATACTACTCTACTCCAAAACTCGACCCATTTTCTAAAAAACTTTTTTAACAAAATTAAATTTTTTTCGTAAAAATACGTTATAATGAGAGCAGGAGGTAGAATGGGTACAGGCAAGTTAATTGTGCTAGAGGGGGTGTTAGGCGAGGTTGAAAAGACTACGCAGCTTAAAATGCTAAAGGAGCATTTGCGTTCGGAGAAGTTAAAGTTTGTAGAACATAGTTTTCCGACTTATTATGCTTATCAAGGCAAAGGTGTAGAAAAATATCTGGCAGGCGATTTTGGCAAACCGAGCGAGCTGTCACCGTATTTTGTAGAGTGTCTTTTTGCATACGACCGAGCAATAACTTGGCGAGTTAAATTAAAATCCGAGTTCGAAAAGGGCAAATTGATTTTAGTTGACCACTATACAACATCTAATTTGATTGAGCAATCAGCGCTCTTTTCGGATTTGGCCAGGAAGCAGGCTTTTCTCGATTTCGTACAGGATTACGAATATCAGAAGCTCGGTATCCAGCAGCCAGATTACATCTTGTTTTTAACAGCACCGTTTGAATTGATTGCTCAGCAAAAAGCCGATGCTGGTTTTGAGGTATTAGATTCGATGCGGCAGGCTTATGAGAATGCAGAAGCCGTAGCGAACTATTGTGGTTGGCGGCGAGTTGAGTGCAGTAGAGACAAACAAACTTTACTAGGTAGTGCAGAAATTCATGCAAAAATTTGGGAACAGTTGCGGTTAGGTTTTTAGAAAAGAACTGCTTATGATTTCATTTAGAATGAAAGTGTGCTATGATATTGAGGTGATTGCACATTATTAAATCAGAAAGTGGGTGAAAGATTTGGATTATTCTAGTAAATACCAGGATTTAATGGCGCAAACCAGTAAGCTCAAGGCTGAGCTTACGGCTTCAAACTACGAAATTAGCAAGATTGAGGCTATTACTGGATTAAAACTGCTTCCTTATATCATTGAACCGCTCTGTTTTCGGATGGTTGACGCAGGATTAATTGTCGAGGCGACGGAGGCGAACGAAGAGCTATACGTGAAATACAATTATGCACAGGTACGGCTAGACACAATGACTGAAAGGATTATCGCTGCGCGGAGAGAGCTCTTGAATGCGTGCGAAATACGCCAGGCTCTTCTGACGGAGTTTCAAGAAACCTGGGATGCAAGCCGGGTTGAGGAATATGGAGTTCGAGTGCATTTTGGTCTGTACCGAGTAGAGGCAGCTGTCCCGCTCGGAATACTGGCGATGCATCAAATTTTCTTTCGCGAAAATTGCACACTAGGTGATGCTTTGAATCTTGACCGAGACAATGGAATAGTCTTGCTTGAAGTTCCGTATTCACGATATGCCGTGAGGACATTTGACACTTTTATTAGTTTGCTGTCTTGGGGGATTCGGGACTCTTTAGCGAGAGTTAATCCTATGGAAGATTGCTTGCGAGGTTTACAGGCACAGTGTGCGCGTTTCTTGGCTTGGGAGCAGAGTACATTTCAACTTACTTAATACCCCTGTACGGGGTATTGTTTTTCTAGATATTTTTGATATAATAGTATAGCGTATCCCAAAAAGCTATTCTCGGGATTGCAATTTTACAGAAAGGAGTGAATGAATCTTGTATAATCCAACCGACTTTCATGGTGTAGTATACACGGTTCGAGAGATGAGTAGAATTAAATATACTACCCGTGAGACTTTGGATGGTAAATGTTTCTTGAGCGCGTGTTGCCAGGACGACAAATTCGAAGATGCCCTAAAAGAGTTGTGCGCCAGAGAAGAGCAGCTGCTGAAAGATTTAGGCTGCGCTCGCGCATCGCAAACATGTCAGTTATCTAAAGCATGCCATCACCAACGCGAATGCTTGCAAATCAGCTTTCTGCCCGAGGTAGTCGGATACGGTAATAGTTCGGGGACGGAAGTCGTGCTCGGCTTTAAGTGTTTTGACACTGGGAAGCTTGTAGTAGTAAGCCAGCTAATAGAATCTTATTATCTGAGTGCATTAACGGCGTACCGAGTAGCAATGAGCTTGGTTGTTTTAGTCAATAGACTGATAGCTTTGAATGTTGAAGTTGAGTTATCGATTGATAATTTGTTAATCGATTTGGATTCTTCATATTGTACGCTTATTGACTGGAGCGTTATAAGATTTTGTGACTGTCTAAATCCATTACAAAGGGTTACTTACTATCATTGCTTGGCAAGAATAATGTTAAGGTTAGTTGATGGCGTGCCGGCCGAGGTTGAATTGGTTGACGGTACTAGGCGAAAATGTCACATAGCAAGAGCTGAACCGAATGACGTTGCGATGAGACGACTGCTTAGCTGGGTAGATGAAGTGTTAGCGATTGAATATCATTTACCTGCTAGGCTGGGCGAGGCGACAGATTATGTCACGCGTATACAAGCTCAACTGGAGGAGCTGCCACAACAACTCTGGGGTGCAGCTCATTCCATAAGCACGTCAGAACTAGCACCACCTTACGAATTGAAACGAAGAGTAAAATTAGGAGGAGAGCAAGTATGAAATATTTAGAAATGACTTTAGACGAGATATTCAAGCAGCATAAGATACCAGAGCATGAAGCCGCTCAGTGCATGAAAAGCCTCGAGATTGAAACGCCGGAAGATTTGGTGGCGTTTGACACTACGCAGGCTTGGGCTGATGGCGGCATTACGAAAGTAGGCGCAAGATATAAGTTGGTGCGGGTTGCGAAATCGATTGCAAATGAGCTAAAAGATCAGCAGGAGTCAGAAGCAGCACCGGTATCACAGCCGGCACCTGCGGCAACGCAACCTCAAACTATCAGTATTGACGACTTTTTAGGCAAAGACATTGCAGAGCTGGAGAACGATGAGGAACTGCTCGCAGGGCTGAGACAGCAGGGCGTGTTGCAGTTTGATAGATTGACCTATCTGGCAGCGATCAAAGTGTTGGTGGCAGCAAAGTACGGCGTCTACGAAGGCATCATTAACTTGCAGAAGTTGCTGCTGAGCTATGCGCTGAAAACTAAGAGACCAGCACCGAGTGAGTATTACAGCTTGAAAGAGCTGGAAATTCGCCGCCAACTGGGACACGTGTTTGCGATCGTCAAGGATTCAAGATTTGAGTATGGCGGTGGAATTCCGGTCTATGCAACAAATGCAGAGGCGCAGAATTTGATTGAAAAGATTGACGGGATTATCGTCCCAGCGCTGGTGGATGCTAAGAATGAAGTTGCTCAGTGGTACGAAGTATTAAGTCGTCAGAGTCAAGACGATTTCTTCGTCAGACAGAATATGGGTGCGCGGAGTGATAATGTAATCGATTTACAGTCGTACCCAAAGACCGATGGTATATTGGAAGCTGGCAAGAAATTGCGGCTGGCGATTAACGAGGCACTGGCGGGTGACGAAATGCCGCATGCAATTGCGCTCTATCAGGAGTATAAAGATTTTGTGAAAATTTTAGATACTCCAGATTTACCAGCCCATATTGGTGCAGTTGACCGTGATAACGTACTGAACTTGCTGGGTTTCGATGCGAAATCTGCTTTATTGCGTTCAGAAGGCTACTTAGTACGTTTCATGGTTTGTATGGTGCAGGTTGAGGAACTGTCAAAACAAAATGAGGGCACATTCTTCCAGTTGATATATAATCTGGTACAACAGGTTGATTGGGAGGCAGTACTCTCTATGCCACAGAAGAATACTACGTCAACCGATCAGGAGATATACGAATGCGAAACGACGAGTAGACAGGAGACGCTTAGAAGAGGGTATGACGGTCCGAGTCAGGGAACCTTGACTATGGCGGCTGCTCAGGCTGTGGCGATGCAGGCTGAAACTTATCCAGGGTTGACACACTTGAATGGCAGCGCCGTGAGCGTACCGGCGCAGCGTAGCTAAAAACTACTTCTTTCATAGGGTAGCGGGTATTTATACATCGCTACCTTTTTAAAGCTGAAAATTTTATTCCGCTCTGAGCTCTATGCCAACTACGGGTTCTGCTGGGCAGGTATCAAGAATTTTAGCCATGGCGTCATGTTCGGCCTGGGTAATCCAAAGTTGATATTTATATTTAACTGAAATCTGGCGAGCAACGTATTGGCAGCGAAAAGCTTTGTTGCTAGGTAGCCAAGTAGCCGCGTCGCCATCAGATTTTTGCTGGTTAGCACTGGCATCTGCGGCCAGCAAGTTTAGGGGGTCAGTTGCCATTTGATAACGCGTCTCCGCATCCTTGTACTGCGCGCCTTTCTGCCACGCATCGGAGAGCGCAACCACGTGGTCAATTTGGATATTCCTGGAAAAATCGCTTTTCTCGGTGAAATTGACATGCTTCCCAGTGTAAGGCTCGTCAAATTCACCTGCTAGCACTGTACATTGATCTTCGTCAAGTACTGCAGTATCACCCACTTCGCGCTTAATAATAATTTGGCGCAGACTGCAACCATCAATATTAGGCCAGTTTTTATAAAACTCTTCACGAGAATAGCCAGTTTTAGGTGCACGCCCCTTGACCTCGAGTTTCGCCAAAACATCGCGTGCAAACACGGTATTTTCACCTACATGCTCATTCGAGGTAACCGTGGTAGAAGTTTCACCCTGCGCAGCCTGATAGTTTTCTGGATTAGCTATCACTAGACCTGCTAAGCCCGCCAGTACGACAATAATCAACCCTAGACGACGGCTACGATATTTGGCAATTTTAAGCATAAAGTCACCTCTTTTAGTTATTTTTAGCATAGCAAATTTCTAGCATAAAATCAAGCACAAAAATGGACCACTCATTATGAGTGGTCCAAAGAAATGAAAGGAAGAACAAGAATCAGTTAAAAGCTCGCTGCCAGAATTGTGCCGTCCAGATATAGGTTGGTTTGCGATATATATCAACAAAGTTCTGTTGGCGGAGACTGAGGATATCGGTCTTACCAGATAAGAATAGATCAGCAAATAGCTGCTCCGGCTGGTCAAGATGCGTCTCGATATACCGCCACAAGCGTACATTTCCACGATAATACATTAGATCTTTACAATTGACCAGTTTGCAGGTGCCGCGGAAGATGCGCTGGGTTTCATTGAAGGCTGAGTCTCTGGCCTGCTCTTTCCAGTGGTTACATTCCTCATGCGTAGAGGTGACACTAAGTGGCTTAGAAAGATAGTGTAGTCGCCACAAGACCTCAAATACCTGCCGAAAGTTGAGCTGCCTAAAATAAGCTAAACCAATACCAATATAAAGTTCCATGTGGCTCGGCGAATAACAACCCGCTAGCGCTTGCTCAACACAAGAGGTTAAGCCTTCTTCGATCTTTTCATAACCAGGTAAGGCAATATTCAGAGCCGTAAGCGGAGCGGTTTTATATGGAATTGCCCGTAGCATATGTACGCCATATTCGTGCAATACCAAGGCTTTGAGCCTATCTCGAGTGAATGTGCGGTATGACGGGATTCGCATTACCCTTTCTTGGTGGTTAACTGAAATACTACCAATTGCATCATCCAAGACTGCATGGTAGATGGGAATTTGACAATCTTCATCGGTTTCTTCCGCTAATCGATTGATTACTCGTGCAAAGTCCTCTGCAGTAGCGAGATCTTTATCTGGTAAAAATTGCACTACGCCGTCAAAGAAAATTTCCAGCAATTCACCAAAACGCTGCACTGTTGCTGTCTGAGGTTGATAGAGCGGTTCGCCGGTATCAAGAGTTTCACCAGCAATCTGCAAAACCTCTTCATAATACTGATTGCAGTTTTCAAGCCCACGACCCAGCTTATACTTTTTAATTCCAGCCATTTTATCAGTATACAGCTGTTCAAAAGTAAAGCTATTTGGTTCACCGTAAAGTTGCTTATTCCACATTCGAAATTCACGTCTATACTGGTTTAATATCCGGTCGTCCGTTGCATTACGGTACTCTTGGCACGCCTGCACTAAGGCCCAATTGCGATAAATATCAAAATAAATGCGATCAAAAGCGGACAATAAATCTGGTGAGCAATGTAGTAGTTGCTCGGCGCGATCCTTTAAAATACGCATATCCGTCAGCTTTTGCCAAATAGCTTCTGAAGCCGGCGTGTTCCCATATTCATTATTGGGAATTTGTAATTCCGGAGAGGTTAAAAACTCATGTTTTGCTTCTACACGGGTGTTGTTGAGCAACTCATAGGCCGTAATGCTAAAATTTTGAAACAAGTCATTTGCGAGATTCTGAAATACTTCCATTATCGTCATGGTTTTCCTCCTTTTTTGATGTACAATTTATCTAACCTCCAAGCGAGATTAGATGCCTATCTTTCTATTATATCACACTTTTTCACAAAAAACAATAGCTTTTCAAGATTTTCTTGATAAATTAGCTAAAATATGTAAAAAAATGGGGCAAAATCTGAAAAAACTCTTGACATTTTGGCTGTCTTGTGCTTCTAGGACATAAGTAAGCCCCCTTGCATCAAGGGGGCTTAGGAGTAGAATGAGCTCATTCTACGATCAATGGGAGATAGTACGGAAAGCTCCAAAAAGCTTAAAACTCCAAATGCTTAATTTTGAAGAGCTGTCTCGCAATTTTGACAGGCTCGTTGATATGTTCCGAGGCTAGATGCAGCTGAGTCAAGAAACTATTGCTCTGCGCAACACCAGAGAAGCTTACCAAATCGCCGGTAAGATCAAAAATCTGCAAGGTCAGTTCGTCTGGATCGAGGCTGCCCAAGAAACCGCACCGACCAGTAATAATGTCAAGCGCACTAGTTAAGAAAACTACTTCCGGCAAGCTGAGATGACGATAATAAGCTGCCGCAGTGAGCAGATAAGGACTTTCCCCTAGTATTGCGACTTCGCCAGTAAAGGCGATTCTTACCAAGGATTGCACGGCAATTAGCTCCTGAATTGGCACGCATGCCGGAGTCCCTGCCCGTTTATAGGCGTTAATCAAGATAGTGACTGGCACGAGCACACTCACGATAAACCGTACCAACCATTCCTCGTAGTTCAAATCCTGAATGAAGAAATCGTCCTGCAAAATACAGGTCTTTTGCTCACCATCAAGGTTAATGAAATCATCGTCAATATCAAAACTAACCTTGAATTCCCAGCCTGGATACCTTTGCTGCAGAATGTTGATTACAATCGGTGCGGTCTCCATCGCATGGAAAAAGTTTTGCGGTGGAATCTGGCGGATTTCCTTGTCAAAATACTGCAGAATCGTGCACTTAATTGACTCAAGCACACGCTCGCGTGGCCAAGAGGTCTTGTAGTCCGGCATGCCAGAGAGCTTAGCATTGTCACCGCAGAGCATTTCGACAATTTGACTATATTCTCGGTGTAAATTGATCTGAAATTTACCGGTTTTAAGCTTGTCTATATTTTGCATAAACCATTCCGTGCGGGAAAGAGCTCTAAAATCACCCACTCTGGCAGCAAGACGGTGCGCCATATAGAATTCTTCATTCAAATCAAATAGCAAATTGGATGTCAGCGCATCCATAATCTGGGGATCAACCGCACCATAAATCTGTACGTTGAGCGAATGGATTTCCCGGGCTAAGGCATCTTTCTTGGCTATCACATCTGCCAAAACTTCCTGCCGCCGCTTTTCATCGCTCACTGACATATTTTTGACATTTTTTGCTAGGCAGCGCAGGTCACAATACGCACAGATTAAAAACAACAATGTTAGCTTGGACTTTATTTTTGTCACCGTGTTTATAAATGCACACATCAGGGCCGGCTTAATCATGCCAAGCAAGGCATGATCTTCTTGTAGCTCACTCACGCAGATGTCGAGATCACTGATTACGTCTTGCAGCACTGCAAGTAGGTCTTGTTCGATCTCAGCACCATAAACAAAACTGAGACCATCTCTTGGAAGCTCAACCTGGCGTAAGAAACGACGCGTTCTCTTCCAATAGAATTCACGCATCTGCTGCTCGATTTTCTCGAGCTGTCCGGCCTGTACATCGAAAGTTGGCATGTCAACATCTTGCTTCTTCTTTGCGGGGCATGAATGTTTGCGCCACAAATCTTCCAGTTTCGCTAGATTCGCATCAATCCCACCAGTAATCGTCTCGTCGAGTTCTGTCAGCCGGCTGGTAATTACCTGGGCGGTTTTTACTGCGCTGTCAAGTGTTTCAATAAAGTCAAAGCGGCTCATTTCTGTAGCTTCCTGCAATGTCATAATTTTTCCTCCTATCTCTGTAAAAGAACAATTGAGTTGTAACAACTAATAAAATTAAAACGGGACTAACCCGAAAAGAGTGTTAAAGCACTCTATACTTCCATTATATCACACTTTTTCAAAAAAATCAAGATTTCTGGGCGATTTTTGCTAGGTTTTGGAGGTAAAAATGTGATTTTTGAGAGTTTTGAGCAGGTTTTGAGACTTGACGACGTTGTAAAATTTACAACATTCTGATGAAGAATTGGGCTTTTTGTGTCAATTCAACGACTGCTTTGCTGCGAATCGTGCTATAATATGATTATGGATAATACACTTTCTTCTAGTCAGCAAAATTTCAACTCCAATTCCAACTTTAGTCCAGATTTGGCGACAAATCAGCCAGTGGCGCAAGGTTTTTCGGCGACAGGCATGGTCATACCACCGACACCAGAGCCAGCAAAACCGCAGCCGCCCCAAAAACCACGAAAAACCCTTTACATTATTCTGAGCGCCTTGGTGGCGGTGATTCTAGTGGCGGTGTTAGCAATTGCGATTATTCTGATAATTCGCTCGACAGAGAATAATGAAGATACCCAAAAAGTTGAGCCTAGTGCGCCAGCAGTGAGCGTTGATAGTGGAAATGATAATGAGAATGACAATGAACAGAATAAGGTTGCATTTGAGGATTTAACCAAGGAAGAAGCAATCGCCTTTCTGGAGCATCGCAGTACTGATAGTAGAGAACTAATACCAGCGGATTATGTCGGCAAAGAAGTGACGAATGCTATTATAATGGATGGCAACACGATAGTGAGCAATCTAAGCTTGATTTATTCGTATGGCGATTTGGCGGAGCTAGAGGAAATGGCGCGCAAGCAGTTTGACCCGAGTTTTGGGTTGAGCGATGACCCCGAAGAGGCGAGCGATTTTGAAATCAAAGAGTATGCTTATTACGCCATTGTCACACCAGAGCGAGCGAAGGGTGCGACAGAGTGCGACCACGGTTATAGTAGTGATTGTAATTCGCTACTATCGTTCAAACGTGATTACTTGAATTATTATTCAGAAGAGACGTCTCCAAACTCTTTTAATGATGTAGCCTATGTCAATACGCGTGACCCCGAAATCGTGAGTAAGCTCCTTCGGACTTTTAATTATTTGGCGCCGAGTCTAATCGGTCATGGCAATATTTATAGCTATAGTTTTGAAGAGCAGGATGATAAATTTGTCTTAACAACTGCTTGCGTGGGTGTAGGTTTTGATTTGGAGAGGATTCAAGCGGCTGAAGAAGGCTTCGATTGGTCGGACGCTTATGCAATTAACTTATACTATCGGCGCTATGCTATGGATAAAGCAGATGGTCACATCTATGCCATACCAGCGAGGACCGAGCCGGAGACTTCATATTTTGATACAATTAAATCCATTCCACTGACAGAGACTGAAGCAATGAGGCTGTTTTGATAATAATTAGTGAATTTTGTGGTATAATTATAGTAGATATGTGATACTGGGTGGATAAAAGTGAGAAAGGTTTACCGTGAATTTGAAAATTGGAATTGCAGGTTTGCCAAATGTCGGCAAGTCAACTTTGTTTAATGCTTTAACGAACGCGGGAGCGCTGGCGGCGAATTACCCTTTTGCTACGATTGAGCCAAATGTTGGTATTGTGCCAGTGCCAGATGAACGCTTGGATTTTTTGGCGAAATTATACGATACGGACAAGGTGATACCGGCAACGGTGGAATTCGTGGATATTGCTGGACTGGTAGAGGGCGCTTCAAAGGGTGAAGGTTTGGGTAATAAATTTTTGGCGCACATTCGCGAATGTCAGATTATTTGCCACGTAGTGCGAGCGTTCCGGGATGGCGAGGTGATTCGTGCTGAAGGCTCGAAAGATCCTAAAAATGATATTGAGGTTATTCAGACTGAACTCGAGCTGGCTGACCTTGAAACCCGAGAAAAAGCGGAAGCAAAGCGCAAGAAGAATAAGGAGCTGAATGAGCAAATTCCCTACCTCACCGAAAAGCCGGTAATCTATATGTTTAATGTTGACGAGGAAGGTCTAACAGACAAAGTTTTGCAGAATGAATTGCATGCTCTCGTAGCGCCGGCGCAAGCTGTATTTGTGAATGCCAAGCTAGAAGCTGAAATGTCCGGCATGACTAAGGCAGAGCGTCAAGAATTCTTACAGGAATATGGTGTCACAGAGGATGCACTGGGTGAGCTAATCAAGGCAGCGTATCAAACTTTAGGCTTGCAAAGCTTCCTCACGGCTGGCAAGAAAGAAGTTCGAGCCTGGACAATTAAGCAAGGTGCCACTGCACCAGAAGCTGCCGGCACTATTCACAGTGATTTTGAGCGCGGTTTTATTGCGGCGGAAATAATGAAGTACGCTGATTTAAAGGAGCTGGGGAGTGAGCAAGCGGTGAAGGCAGCCGGCAAGCTCCGCACCGAAGGTAAAACTTACGTGATGCAAGATGGCGATATTGTCGAATTTCGGTTTAATGTCTAGGGGAAGATTTTAGATGTGAAAAATCCCCAGCTTGCACAGTGCAAACCGGGGACTAATATGGAGGTTTTAGGCAGCGGAACTAAGATTTAGCGGGCTGCTTCTTCACTGACTGCAGTTGTTTCAGCTTGCTCTTTCTTAAACTTAAGATATTCCTGTTCAAGAAAGTCTCGCTCTTCTTTAAGCGTTTTATAATGAGCAGGGTCATAATAATAGCTGCCGTAATTACAACCGCCGAATTCTACATACAGTCCATACGTCTGATAGTCAGTTACAGTGCTATCACAGGCGAAGCGATAACCTTTGAGCAGACGTTGAAATTCCCATTTCATAATGATGCGACGGGCGTTACTAACTTCAGTAAGTCTAAAATCGTCGTCACAGGAAGCTGCTAAGCCATATCCACACAATGGGTGATAATATGCTGAAATATGAGCCACGACTTGAGCGATACGCCGGTTGCTAACCACGTCAGCCGCATACAGTTTGGCAATTAACTCTAAAGAAGCGTTAGGGCATTCATCGCAATCATCAATCCCAGCAGCCTGTAGCATCAATCTTTCCAAAAACAACACGTTTTGCTCGGTATAGCACATTGTGCGTTGTGCCAATTTGCCAGCAAAAAGCTCTTTTGACTCAGCATAAACCGGATCAATTACTATAAAAGCTGGTACCAGCTGAAGGGGAACATGCCCTTTTTGGTACAGTGCTAATGTTTGTTCAATGATGCAGTTTAAGCTCTTCAAGCGTGGCAAAAACCGTTCTCGGTTCGCCATGCTCTGCTTTTCTGCCTTCAAGGCGCGTGGGTGATTTTTAACCAGATTCTGCATTAAATGCACATTCCGACTTGAGATATAAACGTCATAGCTCTGCCCAGTGGTAAATTGTCCGTCCGCAAAATATGCACATTCGAGCCTTTCTTGCTCTCGAACATACTCACGCTCACTGCCCTGAGCAAAGCTGTACCAGTTATACCGCGCCGGCAAACCTTCGGGCTGCTCAATCTCAAGGTTAATAAATCCCCGTTTACCCATGCGCGCAACGATAAAATTTATCCAGCGATTGGCAGCTTTTTGGGTCGATTCTTGCAGTATAATTTCTGCATGTGGCGTCCAGTGGTTATTGCTGCTGATTTTGTGGGCAGTTGACACGGTCAAAAACAAAATATTCTCGTCATATTTCTTACTGGTTGGCACGAGCAGCAGACGATTCTTTTGGCGTACTAAGCGACACGGGTGAGTTGAGATAATCGCGTCAGTTTTAGCCTGCAACGGATTAAAATCGCTCAGCAAGAAATTGGTTTTGCAGCTTGGTGCTAATTCTACTCCAATTGAGTGCTGGTACATCTCAGCCCAGATTGCGCGGTAACTACTGAGTTCATCCTGGATTTCAGCCCACGGGCGAAAATCAGTTAAATCTTCGACTGACAAATCATTAATAATTCGAATCATTATTTCCTCCTTTTCAAGGTACGTGAAAGTAGCAGTTCTGGGGAACGCTACCAAGTGACAATAGGCTCTGAAAGCAATTTTACTTTCTTCACTCTCTTTATTATAGCACACTTTACACAAAAAAGCAATAGTTTGTGCAGATTTTGTTGGATTTTTGGCAAAAATCTGGTGAAATTTGGATAAAAATGAGCCATCGCTCTTGACAAAGTAAAATCCCCAACATCGGCTGAGGATTTTATCAAGTTTTGGAGTTTTTAGCAAAAGTTTACCGCCTACCGGCGTTTCTCTCTTCAGTAATTTTGGCTACACTCTTTAGTAACGCAGCTGCCAAACGATCATTTTCTTGCGACTGTGCTTGATAACTATCCAATCTCTCTATCAAGAAGGTAAGATAATCACCATAGTCCCATTCATTAGTACGAAATGTTCTTTATTGGGTCTTCTGGCGACCAATGGGAACTTCCACGATATACTCTTCCAGAGAAGGTTTATTGGATTTAATTTCGTGCCCTCCCAACGCTTCTAGGATTGGCGACAAACGGTAGTACTTGGTGAGATAAGCTGGTGGCGTATTCTTATATTCCATCAGCCACTGAGATTTTTCAATAATCTCTGCTTCCGAGAGCTTATCTCGTTTGGCCGGCTCGGGCGATTCCACGACTGGAGTGTTTCTCTCGCTCCGGATCTGAGCTGGTTTCGGCGGAATATACGGCCGAGAACTCTGGAAAAAGTTCTGAAAAAGTTTGATGCGTTTATGCGCTAAATTTTCTGCTTTATTCCTTGTGCATTCTGAAGACGCATAATCCATCGCCAGGATGTAATAATCAACTCCGCGCGATTCTGGATATTTGGCATTAGTTTTCATAATGGCTCGCTTGCAATACATCACCTGTTTATGATCTACCTTAAGAGTGGGACACTGTCCGTTTTTGCGCGCATAATCTTGATCGAACCACCTAATTGCCAAGAAAAAATATTCCATAGTGCCATCCAGACAGAATGACCACTTTGAGCGCGTCTCCTCATAAAGGATATTCCCTGGAGCTACCGCTACCGACAAAATCTGCGGCAAATTGATTAGGTCTCTACCCAAGGTATCGGCAAAGCCTTCAATCTCAAAACCTCGGGTCATATTAAAAATCTGGCCGTCTGCACCAACTTTGTGCTCCACATCCAGTGGAACGACAAATTCAATATCCGAATGACCGTTCCCTTTGAGCAAAATTGTCGCCTGCCTGTCATGAATTTTGGCCAACTTCCCGAGAACGTCTTGCGCCTCCTGTTCCGAATGAAAACGCCGCATAGCCGACTCGCTCT
>CAZVTE010000006.1:0-18401 GCA_964629705.1 uncultured Candidatus Saccharibacteria bacterium
TATTCTTTTTTTGATTGATATATAGTTTTTTGACATCAAAAACATTCCTACCGAAGCCCATCGTTCGGCAGAAGTGCTGGGCTCAGGCAGCGAGCATGCGCTCGCAGCCGGTGCTTCGCACGGCCAGAGTGAGCTATAGCTCACTCGCCTGAGCCCTGATGTCACCCGCAGTGTCGCTATTCCTCTGGGGCTCTTTCTTTAAAAAAGAAAGAATTCCAACTGAACAAAAAGCGACACCGCGGGGTGTCAAAACAACTAATTAGCAATCTATTACGATCATAGAGACTAAAAGCCGTATCCCAACGATGTCGCTTTTTCTCTACAATTGTAATAATAGATTACAAAAATGTGATTGCTATATAATTAATTGTTTTGACATCTTTATTGTATCACATTATAGAATCAAATACACAATAATTATTATAGGTTTTACAATAGCATCAAAAAAACTGTTCCAAGGTAATGCTAGCCACCTTCATAAACTTAATGCTGTAGCAGATAAGAACAGCTAAAAGTTGAAACGCAATCTAAGTCTAGTAGCTCTTAGTAATAGTAAGTCGGTATGGGTTTAGGTTTGAGGAAAGAAGCGAGACTTTCTTTGGTGATTCTGGAGTTAACCCCAGTGGAACCGGTCAGACCGTGGAGAAAGTGCCGATTTACCGAAATACTAATGGGTTAGTACGAATTTCAGGAGCATTTTTGGATATGATGTATCGTGGCTTTCTTTGGGGAAGTTCCACAAATGTATTGTCTGATACAGCTGGTTATTTAGAGTCCGGAAACACAATTGTAATTCCTACAGTTTATTCTGATAGAGATCTTGGGCTTTCTCTCCACGAAAAACTAATCATACAGAGAGAAAAAGTATGATAACTGACGCCCGGCCATGCTATATCAACTTGTTTATCGCCAAATTGAACATAATAACTTTCTAGAATATTCTTAGCACTACTGGTTCGAATGAAACCATCACCACCACTCCACAAAAGATACCCCGGATTCAAGCTGTCTCCTGTATACGCTACGTTTATCCATCCACTCCGCACAAAGTAAAGTGGGTGAAGGGTAATATGATTAGTAATAATAAAGTAGAAGACATGAATGTATCTAGCTAGAGTTTTAAGAACGTTTTCCTAGAGAAGCCATGCTTGGAAAATAATATCAACACTATGGTACTTTTTGTGCTTGCAGTATGGTTCTTTTAGCTTCTCTAGAAAAAGTATCTTAAAACTCTATATAAATCTTATCCTTCACTTACGATTTAGAAAAACTACTTATGCTAGTTTATTCTAATACTCCTTCACCCACTTCACAGTTGAAGGTTAGAATATACTTTGTTCAAGCAAGACTGCAGCTAGCGTCTATTCTACTTTGGTAATATAAGTCGGTACGGGTTTAGGTTTGAGGAAAAGGATGAGTACGATTGGACAAATTATTATGCAGCGATTAATCAAGAGGTTTATAATCCAAGAACCTTACCAATATGGATTACAAGAGTTGGCGGAATTCCACCGTCAAATCTGCTAGGTTACGCAGGAGTTAGCAATACTTTTTGGTCAAGGACCACGCATACTAACCTCAATTATACCTATGCCATATCTTTTAATACCGACACTATTATTCCAACGCGTTATTTTGGTAGAGCGGAAAGTTTTTCTCTCCGCAAATTAATCATAAAACTACGGCAGCGGAGAGAATAAGTACCCCAACGGTTACTCCACCATGCTGCAATAATTCTATTTTCCAGAATCGTAGTCGTTTCATAAGCATTATTCTTATCAAGTGTAGAAGAACTCCAGATTGACACTCCACTTCCAATATTCATAAAGTACGTGTTCGGGATTAACATAACGGTTCCAGTATTAGCATAATATAAGGGCGTTTTGTAGCTGAGATTAGCGTTGTAATCAAAATATGTACCGTTTGGTCCATAAAGCTGCTTAAACTCAAACCCATACTGCCCCAGCAGATAGGCAAAGCTACCGTTAGTTAATAATGGTTTTCTATTGGTGATTATTGTATAGACGGTAAATCGACACCATTTTTCTGAGCATAAGTGCGATTCTCGGCGATAGCTTTTTCATACTTACGCACCATATCTTCCCTGCCTTCTCGTTTAGCCACATCAGTAGCTAAATGATAGCGTGAAGCTTGATTAACGCTCAACATCTCGAAAGGCGTCGTAGTGCTACCGCGGTCGGAAAAGCCATGAATATATAATCTAGTTTTGTCGGTATATTGTGTTAAAATCTGAGAAATCGCCGCTGGATAACCATGGAAATTCACAATCATTGGTGCATGCTTGGTGAAATACTTATTAAAGCCTTTTTCCGATAATTTATTATTACAAGTGCCAATAGCGTTATAACTAAGGGCGGAAATATTAACAAAACGCAATTTTAAATCTGGAAAATCTTGGCGCACCAAATCTATAGCCGCTATCGTCTCGCACGATACAATATCGCCTACGCCAACAAAAACATAATCTGGCGTTGGTAGCTTAATGTCGTCTTTTTCATAATTCACCATTTCTCGGTTTTTTAGTTGGGCAACCTCAGCATTAGCTGGATTATTCTCAGCTGTAGAGAACCGATTTTCATTATTGCCCTCAGAAAGAAAGTCAAAAATTGCCACACCACCAGCAGCAAGCTGAGTATCAGCCTGATGTGAATTAATCCAACGTGGCAACTCATTTTTATTGAAAGTTAGTAAATTTACCACATTTTTACTTTGGTTCGCATAGAGTAAAGCAGTTTCTGCGGCAACGTCATCTATCGGAAAGAAGCAGTTAACACGATTGCTCGGTAGACTCAGCAGGGTAGAAATCAAAGCTGGAGACTGATGAGAAAAACCGTTATGATCCTGTCGCCAACAAGTACTAGTCGACAGCAAGTTCACAGCAGGATAATCTGGTCGCCACTCTACCTCACTGGCTTGTTCTAAAAACTTAAGATGCTGCAGAATCTGTGAAGTAATGATACTAAAGAAGGCCTCATAGCTCGTCATGGCAGCCGACTCTTGGTTCATAATGTGACCAATCATACAAGCAAATAATGCATTTTCCGACAAAAGTTCAATAATCCTACCGCTAATTTCCTCTGGCAAATCCCAAGTTTTTTTGGGCAAATCCCAAGCGCGACTAGAAACATCATAAACAGCATCGACTTTATTACTCGTAGTTTCGTCTGGAGAAAAAAGATAATAATGCATATCCTTGCGCATCGCATCAGCTAGTACTTTACCGATGCTCTTTGCAGGAGAGAACATTTCTTTGCCAGGAAAATCAACTTTATCAATCATAATGTAAAACCTTTCTCCTTACTAAATAATTCACGAAAATCATAGCTAGAAAGCCAACGTTCGAGCATTTTGAGCTGAGATGGCTCAGTTTTAGCCTCGGGTAATGGGATTTGGTGAGCCAAATAATTGCCCGCAACTTTTTTGCCATCAACTTCAGTAGGACCAGTTTCACCCTTAACAGTCTTCATAATGATAAAAGGTGCGTCTAGGATAGTAGCCGAGAGAAGTTTCTTCTGGAATTCTACTGGATCATCGCCATTAACTGCGAGCGGAGTAAAGCCAAAACCACGAATCAGCTCATGTAACTCCCGCTCAGATTTGCGCCCATAGACTGTAGGGCCAGAAATTTTGTAGCCATTGAGATGTAGAATCGGCAGAACTCGACCGTTAGCAGTACGGTTGCTCACTATTTTGACTAAGTTCATTGAAGCGAGTGCTGAGGCGGTCTCAAACTCGCCATCGCCAATCAAAACTGCAATATTTTTTTCTGGATGACCAAGGGCGTAACCGTAAGCTGCACCAAGCGCATAGCCGAGCTCACCACCTTCGCAAATCACACCCGGAGTGAGTGGGCTTGCGTGAGAAGGAAATCCCCCTGGCCAAGAAAAGTTTTTACAAATATAAGCAATACCTTCTTCGGTTCGACTAGCCTTAGGGTCAACTTCTTCCAGAATGCCATCCACAAATAGGTTGGCTTGCAAGGCCGGAAAACCATGCCCTGGACCAAGTACAAAGGTGAAATCTTCGTCAAAATTTTTCTGTGGTTGCACTTTGATATCAGGAGCTTCCTTCTTGAGTGAACGCACTTCTAAATCGGCTGGGCGGACCTTCTGAATCTTGCGTTCAGAGTTATCTTCAGTTTTCGCGCCTAAACTTTGGTCATAGAACGCTTTGAGATTGGCATAGGCAGCGTTAATGCCGTGGCACGTACCCCAGTGCCCCAAAAGACGCGGTTTAATGTCGTCCCGCGATAAAATATGCTCTAATAAAAAATTGTTTTGCAAGAAAAGTTGCGCCACTACCAGATAATCACAGGCTCGGATGCGACGCTTAATATACTCAATTTTACCTCCAGCAGTATCCATGTTTTTATTTTATCATAACCCTATCTTAAATAAAAGGGTTGACATTATGCTTATGCTGTGCTACAATAAATGTAAGCTGGTTAGCTGCCGGATAGGTTTTTGGTGGGATAATTTTAAAAACTATATCCTAAAGCCATACATCTTCCTTGCGCTGCAAAAACCTTAACGTTTCACCTTAACCATAGCTGGACGAATCACGGTCTTTTCATATAGATAACCCGGGCGTAAAGTTTCGGCAACTACTTCTACTTCCCCGCCCTCGTCATCAACGGAAACAGCTTCGTGGAAGTCTGGGTTAAACTCAGTATCATTTTTGGAATTAATTTTTTCCAAGCCTAGGTTCTGCAAAGTCTTAGCAAAACTTTTCGCGAGAGGCGCAAGTTGCTCTGGGTAAGCTGCGATGGCACGGTCGACATCATCTACAAGAGCGAGAAATTTGACCACCGTGGCATATTTAGCGGCAGCCATAGCTTGGGATTTTTGCGCTTCAACTGCTTTGCGGTAATTCTCAAAATCAGCACGGGTACGCTGCAAATCGTTGGTCAACTCGTCAATTTGAGCGGAAAAATCCCCGACTTCAGAAGTGGGAACTTCTTCTGAAGTCGACCCAGCGTCCTCCAGGTTTTCCACATCCACTGCTTCATTTGCAAAAACTTCTTCTAACTCTTTTGCCTTATCTTCATGCTTCATTTTTATAACTCCTTCTTTTTATCCAATCAATACTTCTTCTAAAACATTGCCTGCGTAGCGTACGAGCGACATCACTCGACTATAGTTCTGCCGCGTTGGTCCGAGCACTCCAATATAGCTTTTATCCGAATAGGGCGATCTAAACCTGCTAATAATCAATGAAACTTGAGAGGTTTTGCCGATAGGGTTCTCGTGACCGATAAAGATATTTAGCGGTTGACCTGGAGCTGCCTCCCTTAGCCATGGTTCCAGATTATCAAGTAGCTCGGCTACCGCCTGTACACGTTCATTATCCATAAATTCTGGCTGAGTGAACAACTTAGATATACCCGCAATATATAATTGTTCGCCAATTGTCGCCAGCCCCAGATTGCCAGTCAACTCTACCAGAGAATCTACTGCCCCACGAATGGCATAGTCAGCGCGAGTTTGAGATGTCACCCTAACTTCGAGTACGCGATTTCCTCGCTCAGTTGGCTTATCTTTGATAGCAACATCGCGACGCTCTTTGCCGTCCGACAAAGCATTCACATAATAACGATAACCAGCATCGGTTGGTACTCTACCCGCTGAAGTATGTGGCTGGGCAATATAACCCATATCCTCCAAGCGCGCCATCTCTGCCCTAATCGTAGCTGAAGATACGTCAAAAAGTTTTGCCAATGTGATACTGCCAACTGGCGTCGCTACTTCTGCATATTCTTCAATAATCGCGAAGAGTATTCCCTCCTGGCGTTTCGTTAAACTCATAACTTTAGTATAGCTAATTTCACTCTAAAAATCAACTTTGACTTTGGTCAGAGGTTTACTTTTACTATTTCTCGTGATATAAAGAAGAGAGATTCGTTTACCGCTGCGGTAACGTAAATTAAAAGGAGGTGACTCTCATTGAGAGATTTTAAGAATTTAACAGAAGAAGATTTAGCACCTGTGACCCCGACCGTGTTTAATAAAACTTTGTTCGAATATGATAATACTTGGAGATGTTTTTACCGTAAGGCAGAAAACGAGGAGTGTGAAATTTGCCTATCCTACAACTGGATTTTAACTCATGTTGTGGGTTGCAATGGGATAATCTCTTGCTCAAGCTTAAGCCCTCAGATTCCCCCAGCAGTCGAGACTGAAGCTATAAAAATTTGGATTTGCAGCACCCTGAATATATTAAAGACAATAGACGATTCGGTGCTTTTGTGGACAGCTATGGGACGTATAGATTTTTCGGCTATGGACTCTTCTGCGAAAGAAAACCAGCCTAAGAACCTTGTTTCTATCAATATAAATTCTGAAACGGCGCACAGCCAGCTTGATTATCTTAATTCATTTCTGCCCAGTGAAGATACAACATACAGTCGGCTTTTCTTATTTTCGGAAATCGAAAAAATGGTTATGAAACCAGCGGAATTGGATTTGAAAACTGAAGACGTTTTTTGGTTAATAATCTTAAAGAGTCTAGTCGCATCACAGCAGCCAGTTTTAGTTTGGCGAGAATCCAAAACAAAACAGAACACAACTACTACGGAATTAAAAGAAGTTATTCCAGAAGAAGAAAAGCTTTTGCCTGATGTAGTTAGCGAAGCTACACAGCTTGATAGTCTGATTACTAAAAAGCAGGAAACGGTAGTGACCGAAACCATTACAATCAAGGTAACGCGCCAAGTAGGAGTAAGCGCTTCGCAACCAATCAGTCCTAAAGATGCAGAAGCTATTCTGAAAGCCGATAAAGGTGCAACTGTGTTGAATTTATGGGCTAGTGAGACTGTGCAAGCTACGCGCGAGGTGTATGATAACATCGTTCATCACAAAACAGCAGCACCGGCAGATACCATTGAAAAGATTCTAAGATTAGCTGAAGCAACAAGAAAATTCAATAAGCTCAAAGGAGAGAACTCCTAGAAATAGCCCTGCAACAAAAGCAGGGTTTATTCTTTGGAAAAATCTGTTATACTATCTCTATGGAAGAACAATTACAACAGATTAAAACTTGGCTCGGCACGGGCAGTATTAATATTTTTGGATTGCCAATGAGTGGTAAGGATACCGTTGGCGTGAGATTGGCAGAAGCACTAGGAGGAAAATTTTTATCTTCAGGAATTATCGTCCGCGCAATGGAGGAAATGAAGCAAAAGAATTATTCACACGGTGGGGCTTTAATTCCATCTGGCATATTCTTCGAGTGGGTATTGCCCTATTTTGCTAGACCAGAGCTGAAGAATTTCCCTTTAATTCTGTCTTCGATTGGGCGCTGGTCGGGTGAAGAGAACTCGGTTTTATCTGCGGCAAGAGATGCGGGTCATCCAATTCGGGTGGTGGTTAATCTACAATTAAGCGAGCAGGAAGTCCACGATCGTTGGGAAGCTGCCAAGATTCTTGGCGATAGGGGGTTACGCGCTGACGATGCGGATAAAACCGTCTTCGAAAACCGAATCAAGGAGTTTAAGGAGAAGACTTTGCCAGTCTTGCAACATTATCACGAATTAGGAATCCTCCTTCAACTTAAAGCCGATGGCTCACGCGATCAAGTCTTTGCTAATTTAGTGAAAGCGATTGCGGATTTTTCTCAAAGTGCGACCAATCTCCCGCCGGTATTGCCAAATAACGTAACTAATTCCAGCCAGAACAACTAGTCCAACTGCGCCAAAGGCAATAAAGGTTTTGTTATCAGCATAAGTTTCTGGCACCAGCGGATAATCAGTGCCTTGGTTTTCGGTCTTGATTTTACGACAACGCCCAGTGTCAGGATTACGCTCGTAACCTTCGGCACATTCTTTTAGGGTTGTGGCAGTTTCAATATTCTTACATCTACCAGTGAGTGGATTACGGTATTTTCCAGCTGGACAGTCAGCCAGTGTCTTCGAGCTAGTAGATATACTACTGGACTTGACACATTTCCCAGTGGCGGGATTAATCACCTTCCCTTCTTCGCAGGTTGGAAATTCTTGAAAAATATTTGTAGCATTTGGCGTAGGGTTATAAGTAATAAGCCACTGGCCGTCGCCGAAACGTGCGTAGGTAGTTAGCTGTTTTTGTCCGTGCACATAAGTTAGTTCGTCTAATTTAGTATCGTTGGTGTCAAGCAATTCTAGAGTGTTCGTCTTGGTGGGATTTTTAGTGAAAGTAAAGTCTTCTGGATAAAAAGCGTAATAACTATTAGCTGGAACTACACCAATAAGATCGTGACGCTTACTCTTATATTTGATGATACAGCCTTCGAGATTAATTTCTTGATTAGTCGAGTTGTAAAGTTCTACAAATTGTTCATCACTAGATTCCTCATAATAAGTGAGGATTTCAGAGAATTCCAAACCTTGACAGTGGGGAGTTTTCACAGCTTTATCATTGTCAGTATTAGAATTATTTTTATTATCAGAGTCTGCACCATTCTGATTTTCCAAATCAACGATTGGCAATATTAGTGAAGGTTCAGAAGTTGAGAAAGCTGGTTGATAAAGTTCCATTGCCATAGGTTCAAATTTTAAACTCTCTAGTTGCCGTACTAATGTTGTGGGGCTAGCAGTTTTAAAAGTAGCATAGCAATCATCCTTACCATTCCAGCAAACGCTATCAAGCGTAGTTTCATTTTGTACTAGTTGTAAGGTTGTACCGGTGAGCGCTAGGGAAGTTTTATAGACACCATCCGCTTCCATGTTTTCGGGAGACTTATAGTAGCGCAAGACAATAGTTTCTCCTGCCATAATGCTTTCGTTAGGGAATTCGTATAGCACAGAAGTATTACCTTTAGTATTAGTATAAAGCAATGAAACTCCAGTCAAATCAAGTTGCTCACCCGTGGAATTCATGAGTTCAATGAACTCACCGGTTTCTTTTTGTTCAAGATTATACCCAGGATTAACCGCCTTGATAAACAAATCTGGCAGTTCTATAGTCTCTGAAGGCTCAGGTGATTCGTCCTCTTCGTCAACCTTATTAGTTTCAGTTTTATCGGGAATAGGAGTTTCCTCTAAGCCCTCCGTTTTGGTCGGAGAATAATCCCCCGAAACGACGACATCATTAGCATTTGAAGTGGAGTCTGAGTTATAGGGAATTATGCTTATGCTAGTCGCCATAGCCATAAACATAACACCAGCCGTGTGTTTAAAGTATTTCATGTTTAGAAGCGTAGCACACTTTGCCCTATTTTACCAAGCATAAGTGTGATATAATTTAGTTATGGAAATGTTAGTTCCCTTTAGTACGATATTTTTGGCAGCCATGACGCATGCAACTCTGCAGCTTGGTCTTGGTGGGTTGCTACTGCTTTATCATGCTAGTCTCGGAAAACATATAAAGGTCAAGACAAAAAACTTAGTAGGTAGTTACATCTCTGGCGTAGGAATGCTGGTTTTCTTCGTCCTAGCTGGTACATGTTTTATTCTGGATAGAATTTTTGGTGAAACGTTAGTAAATCTGGAAATGATAATTGTGATTGCAGCCCTAATCGCTCTGGCGATTATAGTTTGGGCATTCTATTATCGACATGGTAAGACCACTGAGCTATGGGTACCAAGAATTATTGCAAAGTATATTGATAAGCGCGCAAAGGTAACTGAAAGTAACACTGAGGCTTTCTGTCTTGGTGGAATTACTAGTTTTGGTGAGATGCCGTTCTCCTTAATTCTGATACTAGTGGCAGCAAATAGCATCGTAGCCTTACCAGTGCCTTATCAGCTCTTAGGCGTAGCTCTATATACAATCGTGACGATTCTGCCATATATTATTGTGCGTTTTGCAATTCGTAAAGGTCAGACTGTAGTAGATATTCAGAAATGGCGAGTCAAAAATAAGAATTTCTTTCGCATTCTTTCGGGTTCGAGTTTCTTTATTCTGGCGTTGTTTTTATTAGCGTTTGAGGTGATGGTATGATTTCTAAAAAACGTGTAGCAAAGTCAAATGAAAATGTACAGCATGAGCATAATACAAGAAAGACAAAGTTTTTGTTTAGCTTTTCGTATAAAAATGATTCAACGAATGTTTCCTTTAGCGTTGATGCAGAGAATATCAAGTTTTTAGAAGAACGAATAGTAGATGATATCGTGCATGAAGCTTTGACAATTAATATTCCGACTGGCACCGCAAAAATCTTAGCAGAAAAAGTAGCAAAAACAGTGACAAAAAAATTCAACACGGCCAAACAATATAAGAAAGAAGACATAGACACTTATATTGCAGAAGAAATGGAAAAATATCATGACAATTTAGCTTACGTATATAAAAATCGTGGTAAAATAATATAGAGATATGAAAAAGTTAGAGTATCAGTATGCAATTATAGGAAGTGGGGCAGCAGGAAGTACTGCGGCTTTAATGTCGGCTAAGCTTGGAAAAAAGACCGCCATCATTGAGGCCGACCATTGGGGTGGTTCGACGTTGAATTATCGTGATGTACCGTATGCAGCAGCGCTTGGTTTTACGAGAGAGTATGCAAATGCTATTGCGGGCTCGCGCTTTGGGCTCGCTAGTACTAGCTTAGGTTATAATTATCCGGCAATTTTGAATTGGCAGGCAACGGCAGTACGGAGAGCGGGCGGTGGTAGCAAAAAAGTCTTTGAGAATGCGGGTATTGATTGCTATCACGGTTTTGCAAAGTTTGTTAGTAATACTGAGGTTTTGGTCCAAGAAGGCGATGGTGAGGAAAAGTCGGTGACGGCCGAAAAGTTCTTGATTGCAACTGGTGCAAATCTGGTGATTAATGGTATTTCTGGCGTAGAGAAGGTAAGTTGCTGGACGCCAGATACAGCTTTGAGAATGTCGAGATTACCACGGGCGCTTTTTATCGTTGGTGCAGGCTCAACCGGTTGCGAATTAGCCCAGTATTTTGCAGCCTTAGGAGTTAAGGTTTTACTTGCTGAAGCAAAGGATCGAGTTTTGCCACGTGAGGACCCAGAGGTTGGCACAGTGATGGAACAGTATCTAAATGACCGATTTCAAGTCAAAGTTTTGACTAATTCTTGCGTAGTAGCAGTAGAGCAGGATGAAAAAAGCAAACAGGTTGTGTTTGCTCAAGATGGGCGTGAGAAGGCTGTGCGCGTAGAGGCGATTGTTTTAGCTACAAGTAGTGAACCAGCAACGGATTTGGATTTAGGAAAGGCGGGCGTAAAATTCTCGAGGCTCGGCGTGTTAGTGGATGCAAACCTCAAGACTAGTGCGCGGAATATTTGGGCAGCGGGTGATGTCGTGGGTGGCGAAAGTTCAACTGAAAAGGCAGTTTATGAAGCTAAACTAGCCACGACTAATGCGCTTAAGAAGTCTAGCAATACGCGGATTTATGTCGGTTTTACGCGGATGACTGATACAGTGCCAAAAGTAGCCAAAGTTGGACTAAATGAAATTGAATGTATGCAGATTAAACAGAAGCAAAAGTCAGCACTGGTGCCACTTGAGCAAATCAGCGCTTCCAACTTGAACGATTTTAAGGCTGGATTCGTGAAGCTTACTGCCGATCCAAAAGGTCAGTTGCTTGGTGCAACCGTAGTCTGCCCAGAAGCCGATGCAGTAATCCAAGAAATTGCCCTGGGCGTGAGATGTGGCTTGAAGGTGACCGAGCTTGCCGGTACACCACATGTGGCTAATAGCTGGACTGAGGCAGTTCGGGTAGCTGCTAGGAAATTGGTAGCATAAAAAGAAAAGACTCCCTGCTGTTCAACAGGGAGTAGTGCGCGACAGTTGATGCAAGTTTCTACTTGCAACAAGATTACAGTAAAAAGGTTTTAATTTTCTGCTGGTTAAGCCACCCTGAAAGGACTTGATCTGATAAGCCGTCCTTTTTATAAAGAGTCGCAGTATCAATTCCTCGTTCTTCGTCATGAACACGAACAATGACCCAATTAGCATTCGAGACCTCTAATGCAACAGAGGTATCTATGGTTCTAGGACCGTTTTTTTCAGACCAGCATAATAATCGCATCGTTTCTTAGGCTTCGTGTCGCCATCAGAAAAAATCAGCATATAGAAACCGCCGTCATCGATGTCAGATTCTTCGTATGCTCTGATCATTACTGTATAAGATTGGTTGGGGTCGCCAATTACAACCTCTGTAATCCCCATTTTTAGTAGGCCTGGAGATACTGTTTCTACTTTTTTACTCATAATAACCCCCTCATTAAGTGTGATTGCACCAAAAGTCAACGACTATTTACATTTAAGGTGCCTTTTGAATTAAGTTATCAAAAACCTTGTCAGTTGTCTCTTCAAACTGACTTATATTTATATTAGCACAGATTGCTCAAAATGTCAAGACCAAAATCATAGATCAAAAACATTTACTTCCCTTGCACAATGGTACCAGCTTCAAATTTGAGAGCTTTTTCAAGCTGTTCAGGGGTCGTAATAATCCCGGCTCTATCCCTGCCCAGCTCTGCAAATTGAGTAATCGCCTCCATTTTTGGCAGCATTGAACCCTTACCAAAATGTTCCATCTTAATATGTTCTCTAGCTTCACGAGCGGTAATTTTCTCTAGCTTTAACTGACTAGGCGTACCAAAATTAAGATAAGCATTCGGCACTGCCGTAACGGACACAAAAATATCCGCTTTAGTTAGCTCTGCTAGTTTTTCAGCAGCAAAATCCTTATCAATGACGGCGTCTACGCCCTTCAGAAGCTTTAACACTTTAGTCTGGACTACCGGAATACCACCGCCACCCACGGCAATAACGATTGTTCCCGTTTCTACTAACGTCATAATTTCTTGCTTCTCGACAATGTCAACCGGCTTTGGAGAAGGCACTACTCTGCGATACCCTCTGCCAGAATCTTCTTTCATATCCCAGCCACGACTTTTAATAAGCTTGATAGCCTCTTTTGAAGTATAAAACTGTCCAATCGGCTTCGTGGGGTTTTTAAAGGCTGGGTCTTTGCGGTCTACAATCACTTGGGTTACAATACTAGCGACCGGGCGTTTCTTGCCATCTAACTTCATGAAAGCATTATCAATAGCTTGTGAGAGCCAATAGCCGATCTGCCCTTGACTCATAGCGACCGCTGTCTCTAAGGGCATAGCGGGAGCCTTGTCGGTGCCAGCTGATTCTTCGTGAATGAGAATATTCCCCACTTGTGGGCCATTACCATGAGTGACAATAATTTCATAGCCATCAGAGAATTTCGCAATGAGTGCACCGACCTTTTCGGCGACTTTCTGCTGTGCTTCAGCGGTTACTTCACCATTCTTTTGCAGTGCATTACCGCCGAGAGCAATCACTACGCGAGGTTTTTTCTTCATACCTCTATTATAATGCAAATGACTAAAATAACAAGAACTTGCGAGATTTTTCTATCAATTCTGTGTACGCTAACATCCTGGCTTGCCAAGTAACTGAAACATGTTGTTCTTATATGCTTCTACGCCGGGTTGATTGAAAGGATTTACATGAGCAAGCATGGCGGAAATTGCACAGGCAGTTTCAAAAAAGAAAACCAAAGCGCCAAAGGCTCGCTCACTAATTTCTGGCAGGGTAATTTCTCCTACTGGAATACCACCATCAAGATGCGCCTTGACAGTCGCTTGCAAAGCCATATTATTGATATATTCTAAACTTTTACCTTCTAGATACTGCAAGCCGTCAAGATTCTCTGATATTGCCGGAACTAGAATCCTCTCGCTCGTATCATTTTTAACCTCAAGAACAGTTTCAAAAATATTGCGACGACCATCCTGCATATATTGTCCCAAGGAATGCAAATCGGTCGTATAGATTACAGAGGCAGGAAAAATCCCTTGGTGGTTTTTGCCTTCAGACTCGCCAAATAGCTGTTTCCACCATTCTTCAAATTCATGAAATCTCGGCTCGAAACTCGCTAGAACCTCAACATCATAATCATTCTCTTGCAAATCATGACGCCAAAAAGCATACTGCACGGCTGCGGAATTCCTAGTGTCGTTGACAACCTTGGTGCGTTCTTCCCTAGCTCCGGCTAGTAAACCATTTATATCAATTCCTGCTACAGCCAGTGGTAACAGCCCAACAGCACTCAAAACTGAGTAGCGCCCGCCAATATTATCTGGCACAACGAAACTCGTATAACCGTTTTGCTCTGCTTCGTCATGCAAAGCACCTTTGGCGCGGTCAGTAGTAGCATAGATTCTGGCATTTGCGGAAGTGCCACATTTCTGCTGCAATCTCTCTTTAAGTAGTCTAAAAGCCACAGCAGGTTCAGTAGTCGTGCCAGATTTGGAAATAACGTTGAGCGAGAAGTCTTTGTCGCCAATCTCGGCAAATAGCTGTGATAACTCTCGACTACTTAAAGAATTACCAGCATACAAAACTTGAGTGTGGCTTTTGTTCCCTAGTGCCTCAATCAGAGCCTTGTGACCTAAATATGAGCCACCTATACCAATGCAAACTAAGACTTCGGAATCTCGCCGAATCTTATCTGCCGCCCGCTTAATCTCATTAAGTTCTTCGCTATCAAAATTTTCTGGTAAGTCAAACCAGCCACCCATGGGGTTATTTTGAATATCATGAATCAGCTGATTCGCAATATCTACATCAACTTTTGCAGCTTGGTTTGCTTGGAATACTATCATTTTTGACCTTTTTTAATATAAGTATCTTCTTTTTCTAGTTTTGCACGCAAAGTAAACTCTTTACACTCGCCAGCGCTATTGCAATTAGCAACATTATAACTATAAGAACTACCGTCAACACCTAGATTAACTCCCAATGGATCGGTAAATAGTTCTGGGTCGATCACTGGTAGATTTTCCTCAGAAATTTCAGAAGGGTAGTAGCCAAACTTTGGATAGAAGTATTCTTCTAAAGCATAATACATAGCATTAATTGCAGTTTTACGTTGATCGTCACGATTCATGGCATCAATATTGTTTTTTTGTAAGAAGAACAATATCACAAGTAGTGCAGCAAAGACGCCAGCCACAATTAGCTCAATAACCGTAAACCCTTTTTTGGTCTTTTCCATATTTTCATTATAGCACAAAATTAGCCTAATAATGCAACATCAAGCAATTGTTGATCGATTTCTGGCCAATCTACAGATAAATCTACGGTAACAATTTGTAATTTTGCGAGTTTAATTTGCCCTCGTGAGATAATCTCGGTTTGATATAATTGATTAATATTAGATTGATTATAAGGTTTAGGATAAAGTAAAACCCCGCGCAAATCATTTTCACAATCTAGATTATTGAGATAACACATCATTTGATAAAGATTACCACTGTGATATTTCGCTTGACTGTTTTCAAACTTAGTATTGACGCCTAGATAATCTTTATAGAACTTAGTATCAATCACAACTGTATCAAGCGGGGATTTGAGAGTAATATCAGTTTCCATCTCAGGTAAAAACTTTTGCTCGCCACCATAAAGCTGGAATCTAATTTTATTATGATGGGTAACTTGATAAACTTGTTGTGGTAGTTTTTGTAAATAAAATTTATATACAAACTGCTCAAAAATCGTGGCCAGGACTTTTTTATCTTCAAACAGGTTATCAAAATCGAATTTTCCTTGTTCCTGCGAAAGCATACTAGCACGCAAAATTAGCTCACAAAGTTTTATAATTAGAGAATAATGTTGGTTCTGACGATTGTAATGCAGGGAGCTCAATTCTTGCAAGGGAATATCGCGATAATCAACATGCGCGAAATACGGTGCGATATTACGCAATTCATGGCGCAATTCTTGATTGAGCCGAGAAGCTCCAAGTAACTTCGTCATAGTGAATTTTAGAATCTGATTAGACGGATTGTCTTCCAGAAAAACATCGTAATTACAATCAATTTTACCATATTGTAACTTGCAATGACCGATAGTACTGGCAAAGTGAATCCTACCGCGTACAAGTGGCAGAGTCTCATCCAAATTTACATATTCACGATAAAGTCCACGTTTAATTAGTTGACGAATATTCAACAGGAACAATTTGGCAAGCAAATTTAAAGCATCAAAATCATCTTTTGCTGCTAGCTGAATAGTTTTTTGGAATTTTACTTGATCCCAAACGTAGCTGTACATATAGAGTACATTTTTGATAGGGACTTTAAATTTAATTTCCACTGCGCAACTCTTTAACTAGATTTTCAACTTTCACTGGTTCGTCTAACCAATACTCAGTCAGGAGTGGTTCGATTTCATATTCAATAATATCATCGTAATCCGTTTGATAACTATTTTGCCCGAGACTATCCACGAAATAGCTATGCCCAACCATGAAGCCTTTGCCTAGAGTAGCGGCAATTTCTTGATTTAGCTTTTCGAACTTATGACATAAACTGGTAATAAAAGTAGTTGGCAAGTGATTTTCTAACTTTAAATAATCTTGGAACTGTGGCTTAGCAAATGCAGGTTCAACAAAGAAGAAGGCAAAACGGCGGCGCAGAGCGTAATCAACTAGGGCTAGTGAGCGATCAGCAGTATTCATCATACCAATGATATAAAGGTTCTTAGGTACGGAGAACTTCTCGCCCGAATAAGCCAGCTCAACTGCATCACCACGTTTTTCATGCTCAATTAACATCATTAGTTCGCCAAGAATTTTGCTCAGATTACCACGATTAATCTCGTCAATAATTAGATAATAATCATGTTCAGAATCTGCACTCGCAATCTGACAAAACTTTTTGAAAGCGCCATCCTTCAAGCCAAATTTACCTTCGCTATCTGGTTTGATGCCTTCAATAAAATCTTCGTACGAATAATTTTGATGGAATTGCACTACTTTGACCCTTGAATCATTCTTCTCCCCCATGAGCGAATAGGCTAAACGTTTTGCCATAAAAGTTTTACCCACTCCTGGAGCACCCTCAAGGATGAGGTTGTGTTTATGGAGAAGTAAATGCTTAAGTTTATGATATTCCGCAGCATCCATAAAAACTTCTTTCAGAAAATCAGCAGCAGAATATTGAGGGTAAGTAGCCACTGGAGACTCAGTGACAACTGGTGCTACTTCAGAGTTCTCCTTTAATTCACCAATCTTCGCAGCATTCTGTTTGCAATAATGCCACAAAGCGTCTCCAAAATAGTTAGGATCATTTTGGCTCAGCTCAGGCAAGTCTTCACGTAAATTGCGATTAACTAGGAATGAAAGCGCTACAGAGTCCATATCTTTAGCAAAAGTATAACGGAACTCCTGCAGACTCCAAACTAAATAATTATATTTCGCAATCGATACAAACTTTTCTGGATAGTACAAATATAAGATTTTAATTAAAACCATACTCATTCCCTTGAGAGCTGGATATTTTTCAAAAATATGAATTGGTTCCAGAGTGTTGCCATATTCTTGTAGCAGAGAGCAAAGTTGCTGGCGTATAGTATGCCAAGTATCTTCTGGGTTTTCGATAATCTCATTATTGCGACCATAATATTGATTATCTTCTTTTCTACGATAAATTCCCCACTTTGCAGCCGAACCGCCACCGATCCCCATTGCAGTCTTACTAAATTCTCCATATTCTAGCTTATAGCATAAAGACTCTTTATTGTTTTCCGCATCACTACCTAGTGCATATTCTTCTAGGGTCATATTACGCAGACGTTGCAGGGGATATTCTTGCTGAAACTGAATGCGCTTGGCAATTTGCTCCTCAGCATTCTGAACTTTTGCTGGGTCATTAGCAACTGACTGCAGAAAAGTATAATAAAATTGCAGAAAATTTTGTAAGGCTTTTTGAGCACTTTGATGCTGGAGTTTCAGAATTTCTCCAACAGCTCGAAATTGAACGTCCGATTGCGCTAGCAAAAACCGAATAACCTCATCCAAATCTTGGCCAGAATACAAACCCTTGTTGTAGCTAGGATTATTAAGACCGTAGTGTTCTAAGATGCGATACGGCATGGAATCACTGCGCCCTGAGCTTGCGTTGTAGAGTTGCTCAATGCGACGCATTGAATCGCCATGGAACAAATAACGATAAATTACAAAACTACAAAAATTTTCGGGTGCTGGAGGCTGACCAGAATGAGGATTAGAAATAATTGACAGAACGAGTTGTGGATTATGCATGATAAGTTTTCCTGTTATTACTTATATTTATTATAGCACGAACTCATTCAAATTAAGACTTACTACCAACAAAACCAAGTTCGATACTTGGAGTTAGGGGTGGAGAGAAGCTGACTGAAAATGATAATCTATCATAAATGATACTTCGTCTGCCTCATACTGCAATCTGTATTCCCAATTTTTATCCTTAGCGGTTTTCGACAAAAAACGTCCAGTAGTTCCGGGGTTATAGAATATGCCGATTGCATCAATCACTCCACTCCGCACAAAGTAAAGTGGGCGAAGGGTAATAATATTAGTAATAAAGTAGATGTGTGTTGGTTGAAGCTAGTGCAATAGTTTTTCTGTATTCTAATTTGTAGACAACT
>CAZVTE010000007.1:0-18318 GCA_964629705.1 uncultured Candidatus Saccharibacteria bacterium
TATTTCCATCAGTCTTTTATTATTATAATTCTAAATTATCTTTTGATAGATTATTAACCTCGCACCTATTTCTATCTGTTTGCCTTGGTTGATTTTCTCTCAACTTGCTTAACTGTTCTTCATTATATAGAATCAACTTAAATAAGTCAACACTTTTTTCGAAGATTTTTAGACTTTTTTAAACTTCAGCGTTTTCTACCTCTGTTATTTTTATTGAAAATTTTTATAAAAATATCCAGATTTTGCGCTAAAAAGTCTCTTTTTTAACAGATTTTAATAGAAATCTTGAATTTTACTTCTGGCTAATTTCGTATCCAGATATATCCAGTGTAGCACAGAATGTTTAAAAAGTCAATACCTTTTATGTATATTTTTCAATTTATCAAAAATATCGTATCGCTTCTAGGGGGAATCTGGTCAAAATAGACAGATTTTTGGCCTAAAAAAATACCACACCTACTACGCGAAATTGCGATTCGGTGTGATGTTAGTTGGTTAGCTATTTTATTAATCTAATTCAGCGAGAATACGATCTGCTTCAATAAAGTTATTAACATCGACTATGCCTCCAATCCTGGTTTGCAATCTATAGCTTGATACTCCTATTACTTTATAATCCTTATATTTTAGTTTTCTCCGCTCCTGCTTTACAAAATTCTGCATTGCTTCGATTTCTTCTTGTTTAATTGGTTCAAGCTCGTAAATTGCAACGCCTAATTCCGACAAAACATCATCTACGCCGCATACTTTCCATAATTCCTCTATAGTTTTTACATTCAGTCTTGTTTTGCAAACCTTATAATCTGGACAGTAGGAACTATGTTCTATAGATGTTTTCCCTGGTCGTTTTTGGATTTGCCTAGTTAAGTGCCTGATTGCGACCTTAATATCTAGCACTGAATATATACAGCCTAGTGGAATTTGATCATCCCTTAGCTCGCCGAATTCTATATCGCCAAATTCAAAAATAGCTCTCATTTGTATATTCTGCTTTGACCCGAACCTAGCATTATATACGTTAAAGCTTCTCAGTGTCTTATCCCGATTGATTTCGACAGAACTAAGCCAATGCCCAACCTCTTTTGACTTTTGATAATAACTAAATAACAGTTCATAGTCACTCAGATTGTTTCTGTTCGGTTTTAATCCGGTCATTTTTGCTATATCCCCCGTACGCCCCAGCTTACTATAAATAGTAGCAGGGCTAGGCATTTCATTCGTGTGCTGGCTAATATAATCATACGTAGGCAGAAAGCCATTTTGCGCATGCTTTTGTAATGAGGCTATAATTTCTTCCACAGTCCATACTCTACCTGACGCTATTCTGTCTAGTAATCTTCTGATATCGTATACCCTCTCCTTGAACTGTGGCGTTGGGATATCGATAAAAAATAGATCCGAAGCTAATAATGCCTTGCCCTTGTTTTTCCCTTCTGGTTGCCGGTTTTTCAAAGTATCCTCGATTTCCGCTTGCGTTTCGAAAGCCATCTCCATATGCTCAATATTTGCCACGAAGTCCAAGACCCTTACTCTAGTCTTAGTGACAGTCTTGCGCGTGCCACGATTAAGCTGTTGCCAAAAGATTCTCGGAGCAGTCGTATTACGCAGAAAAACAATGACATCCACTGACGGAATATCGACACCTTCGTTTAACATTTCTACAGATACAATCGTGCGGAGTTCGCCGGATTTAAAGCGTGCGATAATTTCTCGATTCTTTTTTGCTTCAAGTTCACTGGTAATAGCCTCGGCACCATCGTATAACTCGGTAATCTTTTGAGCGTGTACGATAGTTTTGCAGTAGATAATAATCTGCGGATTTTCGCACCACTCATTAGCGTATTGCTTAATCAACCGAATAATCTCCTCATCCCGTTTTGGCATAAAGACTTTACGGTTTAATTCTTCTTTCGTAATCTTCTGATCGCCATCAAGATAAAAACCAATTTCTTCCACCTCGTCCAAAATGAGATTATACTCGATTGTCGCAATCCAGCCGTCAACTAGCGCTTTTGCCATTGGCAATTCAAAAATTGGACTACCAAAGACCTCCTCAATATTACGTTGATCCAAGCGGTCTGGCGTGGCCGTCATACCAAGCAGGAATTTCGGCTGGAAATATTCTACCACCGGTTGATAAGTATCTGCCGGTGAATGATGAGCTTCATCTACGATAATGTAGCTAAACTCATCTTTCTCAAAATCTTCCAGATGACTGGACAGGCTCTGAAAAGTAGCAAAAAGGAAAGTTGTCGGAATGCTACTTTTAGCTATCCCGGTATAAAAACCATAGCTACATTGCTCGCCATAATACTCCTGAAAATCCGTTTTTGCTTGATCCAGAATCGGAATACTATGGCACATAAATAATACTCGACCATAGCCATACTCTTGCCAAAATTGCTCAACGTCTCGAATCGAAATAAAAGTCTTGCCATTCAGCCTGGTACGACCGCTCTTCGTATTGCTTTTTCATTTAGAATCCCCCTTCTAAGAAGCACTTTATTCTATCTCCGTAGAGATAGAATAAATTTACCGTAAATTTGCATCTTGCTAAAAACAACTAACTTTTACTTTTAAGTTACACGCCCTTTCCAAAAAACTGTGGATTTTGAGCATTTTTACATGCCTAAGCTAGCCAGAGCGTTCCCTAGCTTGCTAACATTGTAGCACAGATTTTTATTATTGTCAAGCTTATTTAAAAATTCGTTGTGCTAGGGGGAATTTTATGATATAATTACTGAGAGGGGAGAACTTTAGATAATCTAGTGGACTTTTCTTCAAAAAAGGAGGGATTTTATGAAGAAAATTATTAGCTTATTATTATGTTTTTGCTTAACACTGGGCTGCCCACAGGTAACGCAGGCTAGCACCGGTTTGACGGTATGGGACGAATTCGCTAAATCAATGGAGCAAAATTCTAAGCTACCAAGCAGCTTTGGCGAAGCCGTGGATTGGGCAGAGGATCGTTTCACCGATGTAAAGGGAGCTATCAGCGGTGTCATAAACTCCACCGACCGCAAAGGTTATCGCTACAATGACCGACCGCAGGAAGAGCCGGTTATCAACGCAGTGACCAATGGACTATGGGGCAATGAGCTCTCGTTTGTCAAAGGCGCATGCGTCGATGACGGCAAAATCAAGAGTTCTAGCTTGACGGTGAAGGCTGGCAAAACCTACGAGATTACGATCCACTATATTAATGATTGCTACATGCAAATCTTTGCGGAGGATGTGGAACTCTATATTGATATGCCAGGGACAGTCAAAAAAGGCAGACCGGTAAATATCACAGCTGCAATTTCCAGTAGCAATACTAACCCGAAATTAGTCTATGATAGCATCAAGATTAAAACTAAGGATAAAAAGCCGCTGAAGCTGAAATATATTAAAAATTCAATGACAATCCATAATAACTGGAATACTGACGGTCAAAAACTGAACGCCACAAACGCCTTTAATATTAATAAACGCGTAAAGCTCGGCTGCGGCGCTCTGGATGGCACACTGATGGCCGGAGAGGATAATGCTGGCACGGTAACGTTCAAATTCAAAGCCACTAGATAACAACTTACCCCCCTCAAATCGAGGCGTCGCAAGAAGTGACGTCTCTTTTATTTTATGTCTAAAATATTATCAAAATCGATGCGCATGTCGTCCTGGAATAGTAAATACTTACCCATGGGGTTAATCTTTTTGATAACACCAGTATATTCTTGATATTTACCGCCATCTTTATGCAAATCTGGTACGAAATGAGTAATTGTTACCGTTCTCTCTGGCGAAAAATTCATAATTTCGGTAATTTTAGCGTCAAGCTCAGCCTTGCCAGCCTCGTCAAGCTCAATCTTAGTATCAACCTGGCGCTCGAGTTCGGCAATCATCTCGCCATGACTAGACAAAGCTGCAAAGGGAGCGAACTGCGCGGCTCGCTTCTTGCGACTCATTTTGGGATACCCAGAAGGCGGACGGTCAAGATTAATAATATCATCATATTTTCCACTCTCTGCTTTCGAAGTGCTTATCATGGTATATATTATATAGTATTATCCGGTGATCTGCACAGAGAGAAAATGCTAAATTTCGCCCCCAAATTGATGACGGCCAAACTGCATCGAAACGCATGTCAATGTGCGTTGCACCAACGGCGTTACTAGCAGTACTACTCCAAAAGTGACCATTCACGCCGGTTGCAGTAAGAGCATTCGTACCGGCAAATCCTAGAGAAGCGTATCCTGACATTGCAACGTAGAATGGTGCTAGCTTGAGTTGTCGCACGGATGATATATTCGTATCATAATATTGATCTGCTCCATCCTTGTTTTTAAACTCAAACCCATACTGCCCCAGCAGATAGGCAAAGCTACCGTTAGTTAATAATGGTTTTCTATCGGTATCACTTTCTACTTCACTCGTTGCCATTTTCCAGCCTTTAGGACAGATACTGGAAGTTTTACTAGTATACTAAGTCGGTATGGGTTTAGGTTTGAGGAGAATAATGGTGAATGGAACGGATATGTATCCAGTAATCCCAGTGTGACCGGTGTAGACGCCGCCGCTTTCCCAATGTATGCGATTTATGCTGGGCATATTACCCTGGATTCACGAATTACAGACGGCATTGGCGATGGGCTCTGGCTATGGAGCAGTTTAGCAATCTGGGAATATGCCACAGATTTCGTCCTTTCGCGTAAGCTTGCATAGCCTAGCCACTATGATAATCGCTATCACGGCTTTTCTCTCCACTCTTTCTCTGTTTTTCAAGCAATGCTTTTTAAGACTATCTGGTCAGTAGCACGTTTCCAAAAACATACCGGTAGCCAACCAACGTACGTTCTCATACTAGCACATATTGTGCAAAAAGTTAATATTGGAATCATTTTTGGGGAAATTTTGTCAGAATTCACCTTATCTTACTTTAACACAAGCATCACCAAGCAACTTAACCAGAGGTTTCATGAGCTCGTCATTGACATCTACCCTGAAAGGCAGCTTGATTGGTCGCTTTCCCTTTTCATCCTTCAGGACCATGATAATCTCTTGGACACCCGGGTTAAGATCACAGAGGTGTCGAATTTCGCTCAAAATTTCGGTATCATTGGGATTTTCTATAAGGACATAAAGTTTCTCGCCACGAGTATCCTTTGGTGGGTGCGCTAGCATACGTACGGTTTCTACCGCTGGAGCGCTACCACCACTACTACTTGGCATTCTTCGAGCACCACTAAAACCGCTGCTTACACCTTCAGCACGACTTGCGCTGCGCTTTTTCCACTGCGGCACGGCTGCCTGCTCCGGCACAGCTAAACGCCTACCGGTAGATTGATAATTTTCAAGGGTCTCATCGGGAATAATCTCTACACTCTCGGCCAGAATTTTAACGTCGGAGACAATATTGCCAGCCTTGTCTTTGGCATTCACTCGTCCAGTAATTTTAACTACATTATCTTGCTCAAGCTTGCCGCCAACCTCCTCATATAGATTCGGAAATACAATTACTTCCTGTTCGGTAATCTTATTCTCTAGCTTCACGAAAGCCATTCTAGTGCCGCTTTTAGTAAGGATTGTCCTCACCGCACTAATGATACCGCCAATCACGAGAGTTTTACCGTCATTTTCCGCCTTAACTAAATCATAACTGTGAGTCTGCTCTTCGAAATAGGTATCATACTTATCTAGTGGATGGCTCGAGATATAGAGCCCCATCAAATCTCGTTCCCAAAGCAGCATGTCTTTTTCGGGAATTTTTACTGGGGCGGCTTTAATTTCTGGCTCTGGAATCACACCTGCATCTCCGAGAGCGCCAAACAAATCCGTCTGACCACTAGCGGCGTCTTTTTGCCTTTTTGCACCGTACGCTTGAATATTTTCTAGATTAAATAATAAATCACTACGATCACCAAATTGGTCAAAAACACCAGTTTTGATAGCGGCTTCCCAAGATTTTTTGTTAAACTTCGTAGAGCTCACTCTAGTAGCAAAATCACAGACGCTCTTGAAAGGACCATTTTTGTCACGCTCGGGAATGACGTATTCTTCTACTAATGCTTGCCCCATACTCTTGATGCCACTTAGTCCAAAGCGAATTTTACCTTCTTGGCCCACAATACCGAAATCGCCGTAAGATTCATTAATATCTGGCCCAAGCACTGGAATCCCCATGCGTTTACATTCAGTAATCTCAATAGCAAGGCGGTCGGTCGAACGCATATCGGCCGTCATGAGCGCGGCCATGAACGCATCTGGGTAGTGCGCCTTGAGATAAGCTGTCCAATATGCTACCAAACCATAACACGCAGCGTGCGACTTGTTAAAGCAGTAGTTGGCGAAGTCTAGTAGTTCAGTCCAAAATTCTTCGGCAATTTCTTTGGTAGCACCGCCAACATTAATTGCACCATTAATGAACTCTGGTTTTACCTTATTCATTAAATCAACCTTCTTTTTACCCACCGCCTTACGCAAGGTATCCGCTTGGCCACCGGTGAATCCGCACCACTCACGCGAAATCTGCATGAATTGCTCTTGGTAAATCATAATACCATAGGTGCTTTTGAGGGAGTTTTCTAGCCCAGGGTGCAAGTAGGTAATTGGCTCTTTACCGTGTTTGCGGCGAATGAAGCTATCAATAAACTGCATTGGACCTGGGCGATAGAGAGCCACCATAGCGATAATATCCTCAAAACGGTTCGCTTGAAGGTCGCGCAAATAGCGCTTCATGCCGGCAGATTCCAACTGGAACACGCCGGTAGTCTCAGCACGTTGCAATAATTTGTAAGTTTCTTCGTCATCGAGCGGTAAGGCATACATATCAATATCTTCATGATAAACTTTGCGAATCATACGCAGAGCATTATTAATCACAGAAAGGTTTGACAAGCCCAAAAAGTCCATTTTGAGCAGCCCTAATTCTTCAATTTGCGGACCCGGATATTGAGTCGTGAGTGGTCCTTTAGCACTGACTTCCATCGGTAAGAACTTTACCAAATCGTCCGGCGCAATCACCACACCGCAAGCATGTACGCCGTGGCTACGAATAGTACCCTCCAAACGTTCAGCAAAATTCAACACTTCCTGCGAAGTTGGATTGGTCTCGTATTCCTGTTTTAAATCTGGAACTTCTTTGATAGCGCGACCAATCGGCACATGGTGACCCTGCTCTGGGTCTGGGACCAACTTGGCCAACCTATCGGCGTCAGCATACGGAACTTCCATGACGCGCGCTACATCTCGCACAGCCATTTTACCCATCATTTTACCAAAGGTAACAATATTACCTACGCGACCTTCACCATATTTGCGGGTACAATATTCAATCACTTCGTCGCGACGCGTATCTTGAATATCAGTATCAATATCCGGCATGGAGATACGATCAGGATTCAAAAAGCGCTCAAAGAGTAAATCGTATTTCAAGGGGTCAAGCTCAGTAATCCTCAGAGCATATGCCAGAATGCTACCAGCAGCCGAACCACGCCCTGGACCATAAACGATACGCTGACTTTTGCCCCAGTTGATGAAGTCCTGCACGATCAAGAAATAACCGTTATAGCCCATTTTGTCAACCACGCCTAGCTCATAATCAATCCGTGGCAGAATCTTGAGTTTTTCCTCAGCACGTTCTGGCGACTGATCAACCTCTTCAATCATCTTGCGACACTCGGCGATTTTAAGGTCGAGAGTATCCTCAAGCTTATAACCACAATAACGATAAACTAGCCCCTGAAAAACCAATTTATCAAGGTAAGCCTTCTCAAGCTGTTGTGAAGTAGCATTAGCTACGTCATCTAGCTCTAACCTCTGGAGAGCTTCTTCTGGCACTGGGAACTTTGGAATCAAAATGCGCCCAAGCTGCAAATCAACATTGCAGCGATCAGCAATACGACGCGTATTTCGAACTGCCTCTGGGCAAGTTTTGCTCCAGCGCGAGATAATTTCGTCGGGCGGAATTACATGGAGCTCGAAATCTTTCAAACTCATGCGATTAGGATTAGATAAATTCGATGCCGTGCCGACACAGAGTAGAACTTCATGAGCATCTTGGTCCTCGTGCTTGAGGTAGTGAGCGTCGCAAGTGACCACTAGCGGAATATTAGTTTCCTCATGAATTTTCATCAGTTCGTTGTTAACCTTAGTCTGTTCGTCCCAGTGAGTAGGCGAATCTGGATGACCATGATCTTGCATTTCGAGATAAAATCTGTCGCCGTAAACACTATGATACCAAGATACTAGCTCACGAGCACGCTCTGGGTCGTCAGCACGAATAGCTTCAGAAATTTCCGAACCAGCACAGCCAGAGAGACAGATAATTCCCTCGGCGTATTTTTGCATTGTCTTATGATCAATACGTGGCTTGTAATATTTACCGTGAATCTCAGCGTCAGTCATTAAGCGACAAAGGTTTTCAAAACCCTGGTTATTCATAGCCAGGAGCGTGATATGAAAACGCTGTTTATCATAAGCTGGATCGCGATCTTCCATATTACGAGCGGCAACGTAAGCTTCTAACCCAAGAATTGGCTTAATGCCGGCAGCATTACACTCCTTATAAAGTTCCACTAGGCTTGACATAGTGCCATGATCAGTAACTGCCACACCTTCCATCCCCTGTTCCTTGACAAATTTAACCAACTCTGGTACTTTGGTCAAGCCGTCCAGCAAAGAATAGTGTGTGTGATTATGAAGATGCACGAAATCACTAGGCTTTAGGGGTTCGCCATCTTTAGTTACCTCTGTCATAAGCTTATTATACACCTTTTTGTCCAAAAAATACACGTTTTTTGTGTTCGGTTGCTTTTATTAGATTTAATGGTGAGATAATAATGAACGGTGGCAAAAAATAGTCTTGACAAAACATACAGCTTGTGCTAAGATAAGCATAAGCTGTATGAATGAAGACGGCTGGTTGTTGAGGTTATTGACTTTTATAAGACTACATGCTATTATAATAACGTAACGAGGTCATTTTATCATGGCCTGTTTGTTGATGTGCTCAAGAGATAAAGGAGGGGATTTTATTACGAGTATAACATTAGAATTACCAGATGTAGCGGAAGAGAGCAGTAGTCAAGTCGGAGTTTCACACTTGCAGGCAAGAGTCGTTATCCAAGAAATAAACCTGCATAATGACGGTGCCATTTTGCAATACGGTGAAGTCACCCAGCTAAGGTTTAGGAGTTTGGCCAGCGTTGCCTTCAGCCGTATAGCAGAAGGCAGTAGCAAGCTCGTGGCAGAGCTTTTGGATAATCTAAATTCTACTATTAGTGATTTTTGTGTGACCACTCAGCACGGCGAACGCTCACCATTTTCTTTTTTCAAGAAGAGGAGATATTCTCAAAATTTGCGGCTCAAGTATGAAACCACCTGTAAAACCGTAGAGGGTATTGAAAAAGAATTGTTGAACCAACGGAATACACTACTGGTCGATATTGAACTCTTAACTCAACTGCACGCTCGCATACTAGAATGTTTGCAAGAGCTGACGGCTCACATTGCAGCCGGAGAAGAGACTTTACGGGCAGCACAAACTGGCGAACTAGTAGAACTACAGCAGCGAGCCGAGTCGAACCAAGCGCAAGAAGACATATTATTATATAATAATTTTGTCAATAATTGTAACGCTTTCGAGGAGCGCTTAGCGGATTTGAAGACAACCAAAACTATTTGTGCACAAACAATAGCCCAAATTCTATTAGTGCGCAATGCTAATCAGCGACTCGTGCAAAGTATCCAGAATAGTCTTGAAAACACGCTGGCAGCTTGGACGCAGAGCGTAGCGATTGCACTAGCGCTAGAACATAGCGACAATACAAATCGAGCTGTGGATATTAGCGCCATACAGATCCATAACGCAGAGTTGCAAGATGCAATTCGTCAAGCTCTGTCGGCGCAAACGATGGAGACGAATACGAGGTTGGAGGTGAAGACTACACTACAGACACTACAAGATACACTAGATAATTCAAATGATACAAAAAGTTAAGCACTTTTACAATGAGGAGGTGAAAATGAAATGCGACAAAATCGAGTTCTGTTATTTTTGGGAGCGGTAATTACGATAGGGGGAAGCCTGACGCTACTATTATCCAACACTATATTATATAATTGGCTGATTGTCGGCTTTGGTATTCGAGTATTTGGACACATCAAAACTATTGGCATATGTATAGTGGCTGGGGGAATGTTGATCATGCTTTTAGCGTGCATTCCTTTGCTAAGAACATGGCTACAAGCGAGACATACGCAAAGTCAGCAGTCCGAACAAGAGCGTAAGCGTGAACGTATCGTCGCGGCTTATGCTGAGGATAACGGTAATCCGAGACTTGCTAGGCAACGCCTAGAGCTGTTTCAGACGGATTTTCCGAGTTTTGGAGAGATAACAAATTGCAATTTGGATTATCTGGCAATGCTAGACGTCCTGCGTACGAAGCAAGAATTGCTAATTAAGTCTAACGATGCTAAGTACATTAATGACACTATAGAGGTGTTCAACGGCGTCGAACGAAGTATTTGTCAAAATATTCAAAGCATAATTAACTTATGTACGGTGGCTCAAAATCCACAGGCGCTCGAAACCGCAAAAGTTGACGAGTATCTGGACAACAGCCGAAAAATGTTAGATGACACCGTGGAGTTGCTAAAATTATCTGGTGACTATGTCAATCAGTATAATAGAGGCAAAAATGAAACTTGCGAAGATTTACTTAAGGCGCGACTCACCGTAATGAGTAGAGCCTTGGAAGAAAGAGGGGTAATAAAATGAAAAGTACAATGAAGAAGTTGCTCGCGATGATATTGGTAATAGCTTGTTTTGTAAGCGGTTGCGGCTCGGTAGGCTACGAGGAAGATAAAACCTACACTTACGATGAGGCCACGCAAGAGCTCGCCTCGAAGCTAACCAAGGTTGAATGTTCCGAGATAAAAGCACCGCTTGACATTTATGATAACGACACACCAACCAAAACATTGGCAAGTATCGATACTTTTCCTTTGACAGTTGAAGGAAACGGCGCAGTCAATATCGAAATCGCAGCGGCAACCGAACTTACCGGTAAGGCGCCAGATGATTTAATTACCGTGCTGGCGAAGAAATTCAACAACCAGCAGATTACGATCAATGGTAAAACCGCAAGCGTAACTGTCCGCAAAATTACTTCGGGCGAGGTTTTAACCTACATGACCGAAGGTGGATATAAGCCGGATGTCTATATTCCCTCTTCCTATGCCTGGGGAGAAATGCTGGAAGCGTCTGGTATCAATACGATCAAGCTGACGGACCGAATCGCCGGTAACACTGCTGGGATTTTGATGGAGAAAACCACCCACGATCGGTTTATTGAAAAATATCAAACCGTTACAGTAGATAAGGTGCTGGAAGCAAGTTTGGCAGGAGATTTAACTTTTGCCTATAGTAACCCATACACATCTTCAACCGGTCTCAATATTTTGGCATCAATGCTATATAGCTTCGATCCAAGCAATCCGCTGTCTGACCAGGCGTCAGCAAAACTGCTGGAGTACCAGCGACAAACTCCGCCGGTAGCTTATACTACAGACGTACTGAGCAATCAGGCCGCCAAGGGTATTATCAAAGCAATGGTAATGGAAGAGCAGGCTTGGCGCAAAGCACCAGAGTTGAAGGATTATGTCTACGTTCCAGCAGGGATTAGACACGATCATCCCGTCTATACGTTCGATCATACTTCCAGCGAAAAGCAAGAAGTAGCTAAGGAGTTTGTGGAATACTGCTTAAGTGACGAAGCACAGGCAATTGCCAGCGAGAAAGGATTTAATCTGCATAATGATTATAAGGAGCAGAGTGCGGGCTTAGATGGCGCTGGCTATCTGGCCGCTCAAAGAATCTGGAAAACCAACAAGGACGGTGGCAAGCCGATTATTGCAATTTTCGTGGCGGATATTTCCGATTCCATGAATGGTGCACCACTCAACGCTCTGAAAGAATCATTAACGGAAGCTTCGAGTTACATCAGCAGTGACCACTATATCGGATTAGTGTCTTATGCTAATGAAGTATATATTAATCTCAGTCCGATAGAATATGACGAGTCTGGCAAACCATGCAATATGACGCGTTTTGACGAAACGCAGCGTGCTTATTTTTCTGGCGCAGTCAAGGCTTTAACTCCGAATGGAGCAACTGCTACTTACGATGCTGTGCTAGTAGCCTTAGATATATTGAGACAGGGAGCGGCTCTGATACCAGATGCGAAGTTAATGCTTTTCGTCTTGTCTGATGGCGCCCAAAACCGAGGTTACAGCTTGGATAGAATCAAAAATATTGTTGCCGGTATGCGCGTACCAGTCTATACAATTGGTTACAACTTGAGTAATACCGCTGATTTAGAGGCTTTGAGCACAATTAACGAGGCGGCCTTAATTAACGCCGACACCGAGAACGTTATCAATGAGTTGCGTAATTTATTCAATATACAGCTTTAGTTTTCACTTTCCAAAATTAAGGGTATGGCTGCGGTCGTACCCTTTTATAATGCCAAATTTCTCGCTCATTTTGTCAACTTTTATCTCGGTTATATTGCATTTGATGTGGGGATTTGGGTTTTAGTATTGACTTTTTAGCTGAAGTGTGATACAATAGAGATATAGGGTAGTGTATTTTATAGCATTATCTTAAAAAACATCAAAGTGGCGTTTTTAGACGCTGGAAGGGGGATTTTTGTGTTCAAAAAAATTTTTACAAAGCGGGCAGATGAGTTCAGCTCTAATGAGGTCTGTGGTCAACTAGAGAGTAGTGAAAGCCCAAGAAACCTAGGAAGTGATATCTTTGAGCGGATGGCAAAGCTGGCGCTAGTATGGTCTGCCGGTACTTGCGGGGTACGTTGTATAGCATTGCTTGCCCATATAGCGCTCACCGTATTGGTATCATATCTTTTTAGCGACCTGCTAGCACTAGTCTATGTAATAGCAATACTAAGCATGGTGATTGCTGACTGGTTGGTGTTCCACTCGATTTTTGACTACGCCCGCCTAAGACTGAGCTATTCTACAGTCGAGAGGTGGCAGAATTGGAAGATACCATCGGCTTGGACACAAACGCTTGCAACCGAATGTCTGCTCCTGCTGATGTTATCGACTAACTGCGTATCTATGCATCTTATTGAAGTGATACTACACGGTACGACATTAGCGTCAGAGGACCGAATTTTAATAGGACTGACAGTGACTGCAAGCATTCTTTATATTGTGACTGGCTATGTCAGTAGACGCAGAACCGGCTTGAAGCGCGTTATTTTCTACAGAACGAGGCGGCTACTTTAATTAAGAACGCACCTTTTACAAAACGTGGAGTAACCTAGTATAGCAATATTAATTCTAGGCACTCCACTTTTTCTTGGGTCTATTTCTTGTCGGAATCTTTATCTTTGGCGGCCTTGCGGCTAGCACGGCCGTTTTTGTTTTTATAAACTTTTTTGATAGCTTCGGCACGAGCTTCTGCTTCTGCTTCTTCAACGGCACGGCGAATTTCCTCTTCACGCATGGCTTCTTCCTCGGCGTAGCGACGCTCTTGGTTATTAATCACGTGCTTAGAGAAAGTTTTGACAATACCACCAACAGACGTCATACCCTTGACATTATCAACAATATCGTCAGCCTTGGCAGCAATTCCCTGCCCAGTCATGACCACTTTCTTGACTTCGTCAGCCACGTGCATCAGCTTGACAATAAGTGCAATCGCAACGATCAAGAAAATCAAGAGTGCAACTGCCAGCATGATTACTAAAATCCACTCTGCAATGTTCATCATAGTTTAACCTCCTTATTTCTTATTTATCTTTTAGCTCTTCAAAATATTGCTTAGCATCCTCAGCGTAAGGCTCATGTTCCATGGTATATTTGAGATGGGTCAAGAAATAATTCTTTGGGTCGCCAGTGGTCACCCAAGTACCTTGAGTCTTCTCAACGAAGACATCACCCCTTTCGGTGAGCTTAGTAATAGCATCAACCAGCCAAAGTTCATTGTCAAGACCAGTATTCTTTGGATTAAGATAATCAAAAACTTGCGGCGTAAGCAGGTATCTACCGTAGCTAGTAAGATTCGATGGCGCGTCCTCAATTTTTGGCTTCTCAACGATATTTTTGAGAGTCTGTTTTTTCTCGTCCTTCAATTTGATAATACCGTATTTATCCAAAACTTTACGTGGCATCTCTTGAGCAATAATAATCGCCTCAGCATCTGGATGCTTAGTGTAAGAATCGATTAGAGTCTGTACGTCGGAGCTACCAAAAACGACATCGTCGGAAAACATTACCACGAAAGCTTCGTCATCACGAATATAATCTTTGGCTGAAGCAACTGGAGAACCATTGCCATATGGATAGGCTGGGTCTTGCTCAATTACCGTAATCTTTGGAAAATCTAGAACGTGCTGAATCGGAATATAACGATCCTCTTTGCCCTGAGATGCTAGTTGTTTCCTAATTCTGTTGACGGAGTTATTAAAATAATCCTCATAGATTGGTTTGCCCTCGGCAGTAGCAACGATAATAATCTCTTTAATACCAGCGCTCACGCACTCTTCTACCATGAACTGCATGATAGGGCGATTTCCTAACGGCAACATCGCCTTAGGAATGGTTTTAGTGATTGGTAAAAAACGGCTTGCAAACCCAGCATCAGTAATGATAGCTTTGGTAGGCATCTGATATTTCATTCGAAAACTCCTTAAATTCTTCGTAATCCTACCGATAGCCAGTATCGGTACGTGCTCTTATTCTATCACAGTTTACTTTTTTTCTAAAGACTTTTTACGAGAGCTTTTGACAGTTTTGGTAGATTTGCTCGATTTGGCGTTAGTAGCACGCTTGCGTTTACGAGACTCCTTCGCCTCCGCTGCTAGAGCATCATAATATTCGTGTTTTTGCACACGGTTGGCCACACCATAAATCAAACTACATACACCTAGAATAAGCATATAGGCACCGAAGAAACGCACAAAATCAATGCTAGTGAGGCGCCCAGAATTAAAGATTACAAAACCAAAAACTATACCCCAAACCCCACACAGAGTCCAGATAAAACGATCGGTTGGATCTTCCGTAGTACGAAAACCAATTACAATCTCGAACAGACCACGCAAAATAGTATATGAAGCCAGGATTACTAAGTGCCAGATTACCGCCTCATTCACTATCACAAGCAAAATTAGACCAGCGATAGCATCAAAAATTGCTACTAAAAATGACACCACCCAACCATGGCGATTATAACTACGGTAAATCGAATTGGCAAATTCCACCATTGACATACCGAGTAGAAAGAGGCCGATGACCGGAATGATAGTATTAGATTGGCTATTTCCTGTGAAAAGTGCTACGCAACCTGCTAGTAACGCAATGACCCCTTGAAAGATAAACACTAACCAGTGACTATCAATATAGTTCTTTTTGATATAATTCATAAGATAAAAATGCTCCTTATATTTGACTTTATTATAGCATAAGAACGATTGTTGCGGTAGAGTTTTTCGCAAAAGTGCGGAGTAATATTAGCAAATTTTATGATTTTAACCTTGACATATTTCAAATTGTGTGCTACAATGAGAGTAGAGGGGTATTGCGAGACATACTTCGAGGTGGCTTTTTGAGCGAAAAACTCGGAGACGAATACCTATTCTGCACCTTAAAGTGAATAATTACAGTTTTTATCGTAAGTGCTTCTAAGGGTGCAGGCAGCTAGAACTGAATCTGAGAAAAATAGGAGGAAAAAATTATGCAAAAAGGATTCAAGAAAACTATTAAGGAAGCAGCTGTACCTATCATGGTCGTTATCTGCTTAGTAGCAGTGGCGTGCAATCTGACGAATATTATCGCGTTCATGAAAGGTCCATATGGCGAGGTCGCATATGCGGTTATACTGGCGCTTGTCACAGGCTACGCATATTACGTGAATAGCACGCTAAGGCGAAGCAGGCGAGACAGTCAGCGGCGAATAAAAAGCCTCATAGACGAAAACAATATGTTTAGTCATCTCTGCGACGAGCGAGAAAATAAGCATGCAGAAGTTGTAAGAGAACGTAATGAGGCCGTAGGAGCCAACCTTCGTCTGACAAAACAGAATGATGAACTCTACAGCCAGTACACACAAATGACCGCAGCAAACGGCCTGCAGGAAGAGCGACTCACCCAGACGCAGAAACAGTTAGCAAAGAGCGAACAGCATGCTCAAGATTTGAAGGCGAACCTTGAAGATTTAACAGAGCAGCATACTAAGCTATCTGCGGAGTGCGATGGTTACAAAAAATGGCTGGAGGATGCTCACTGCATGGCAATGCAGGCTAAGGGTGAGTTGTTGACTGCGCGGGCCGACAATCAGGCTCTGACAAATGTCGCCTTGCAACAAGACAAGGAAAATCTGCGACTACGAGAAATAATCGCAGGATTACAGAGTGAAATTGGTGCTCGAGAACAAAGCGAGAGAAATCTGCAGTCCGAACTAAAGCAGAATGAACGTAAGATGGCGACTCTGCGCAACCAGCTCACTGCGAAGGACGAGACCATTCGGCGCTTGTCCGATCAAGTCAATGCGCAGAACTTAGTAATCAGCGGACTGAAAGACGAGCAGCGAGGAAATTCTGGCGGTAGACGTGCTGCCACCAAGCGACAACAGTCCATTCAGAACTTAGCGGAAAGGTTGCAGAATTTGCAGGCAGATTACGAGCAAGATCGACAGCAAAGGCTAACCTTGCAAGAGGAGCTGGGAACTAAAATAGCTGAGAATGCCGCATTAGGCGACAAGTGCCACCAGCTTACGCTCGAGGTAAAACGTTTAGAGGATGCCGTAGCGGAATCGATCGAGAAGAGCTCTCAGTCGGAGGCGGATTTTCAAGAGCTTTGCACGGCAAATCAAGACTTGTCGGAGAAGCTGCAGAAAACCACCGAACGATTGCAGCACACGCGCGTGTTATCAGATAATCTTAGCAACTGTATCCGATTGGTGTTGCAGACTATCAATGAGCACGCCTTGGCTGATTTAATCCGAAATGATGGAGCTGAGCCGGATGATGCTGACAATAAGGCAACTGTACTGCGTCGCGAGATGCTTGATTTGGCGGAGCGGATGTGCAGTTATATTGACACCATTGAGCAGCTAACCCATGATAAGCGTGAGTTAATGCAAGATGTTAATGAACAGACCCTAGTGATACAGCAATTAACTGCGAAGACGCAAGAGTTACAGCAGACTACTATTGGTCTGGCGCATGACCTCGAAATCGCAGAAAATCTCCGCGAGCAGATGCGGGAAGAAATGGAAACACTGAGACAACAGGCGAACGAAAACACAGAAGCGGAATGTGAACGCAAGCTGGAAAAGGTGGATCAGGTAGAGCTAAAAGAGCTCCGTCAACGCATTGAAGAACTGACGAAAAGGAATCAGCGACTGGAGAAATATTACCGGCAAACAGAGGAACATCTTGCCGTACTGAGGCATTATAATTCTCCGGACAAAAAGATGTCGTTCTATACCACCTTACTCACCACTAAGAAATTGGCTGAGTGCGGGCTGGAAGTGGCGGACTATCTCGTGGAACAATATGGCGAGAATTCGCTGGAAGCAGAGGTTAGGCAGTCATTGCAAACCATACGCAACTGCAGAGAGAAACTGAAAATGTAATATATTGTAATTATTCACTGTATTATATATGCCGGCATCACCATCGATGTCGGCATTTGCGTGCTAGACTTTTTGAACTAGTACCTTGAGTTTTTGCTGAACGGCTGGAGATTCTTCAGCAATTAGCTCGAGTCGGCTGGCGATTTCGGTATGCGCCATTTTGATTGCTCGCGCCAAAGCTGAGTCTGTTGTCTTTTTATCAAAGAAATTAAAGAACTTCTCGGCTTCCTTAGGCTCACGAATGCTGCCAGCGGTATAACGCAGGTAATCCTCTACAGATTTCTCGCCAGCCATCTTAGCCACATATTCCCAATGTGCAATCAGCCAGTCTAGAGTTCGTTCCCTAGTATAACTATTTCTCATGAGATATACAAATAAGAAGACATGATCTTGCGGGCGAACGACATCTGGTCGTTCAAGCAGCTCAATCATCTTAGTAGTGTTCTTCTCTAGTCTGGCACTAGCAAGCGTAATACGCAAATCGGCTTTAATCTTAGAATTTGTGGCTCGAGTGTATTTTTGTAACAGCTCGTCAAAGAACTTGCTGTCACCTTTTTGCTCAGCGAAAAATAGTTTACTACTCAGAACATAATCTCTTAATTCACTATTAATATTATGCAAGTCATCTTGATATAAATCAGCGAGTAACATAGTTTCTAAAGCTTTATTGT